>NZ_LNGH01000022.1 GCF_011057715.1 Marinitoga sp. 38H-ov | reverse complement strand
TCCTTCCACTGGCTTTCGCCCGCGTCCGAGTATATATATTACCACCTTTTCTCCACTTTGTCAACTTACATCTTCGTTAATTTTGTTAATTAATAGTGAATTGATTTGTAAGATGGAATTAAACAAAAATTACATTTTATTAAATCATCATCCATATTTCCATTATATATTATATAATTTTATATAATTCATTAACATATATATGATAAAATTTTTATTAAACAAGAAAAAATAAATGTGGAGGTGTATAAATGCTAACTCTTTTTTGGTTTATGATTGTTATTACAATAGTTGTTTTCTTTCATGAATTAGGTCATTATATATTTGCAAAATTATTTAAAACTAAGGTTGAAGAATTTGCTATTGGTATGGGACCTAAGATTTTTTCTAAAAAAGGGAAAGAAACTGAATTTAGATTTAATCTTATACCAATGGGAGGGTATGTGAAAATTGCCGGCGAAGAAATTGAAAATGAACTATCTGATGATCCTAAAATGTTCTATAATAAGAAACCATGGCAAAAGTTTTTAATAGCTTTTGCAGGACCCTTATTTTCCATAATATTAGGATATATAATACTCTCTATTTCTGGATTACTATATGGTTTCCCAGAAGTTAAAATCGGAGATGTTATAGTAGATTCACCTGCATATTCTTCCGGACTTAAGCCAGGCGATGTTATAAAAAAAGTTAATGGAGATATAGTTTTTGATAGTGGAATTTTAAGTTACGCTATTAAAGATGGGAAAGATTTAAAGCTAGAAGTATTAAGAAATGGAAAGATATTAAATATAAATGTAAAACCAAAATTGTATGATTCAGAATATATAATAGTATTTAAAGCAGATAATATTGAACTTAGTTCTAAAAATATTAAATTTTTCAATTTAAACACCCCAGATAAAATTAGTGATATATTGCCTAATTTAGAAAAAGGTGACAAATTAATTATAGAATTAGATAACGGCGAAATAATAGAAGGAAAAATTGAAGGTATTTCTATTTCAGAATCTAGATATGCAATAGGAGTATATTTTGCGACGTTTTCAAATATAATTAATAAGGATATTGGCCCATTTAAATCAGGCGATACAATTATAAATATAAATAATGAAGAAATAAATACTGGTTTAGATATAATAACTTTACTTCCAACCATTTCAATGAAACCTGAAGATAAAATGATTACTATTTCAAATAATAAAATCAAAGAATTTTCTTCTGGAATTAAATCAGATAAATTAGATATAAAAATATTAAGAAATGGTAATGAAAAAAATATTATTATTGATAAATCTGAATTTTTAAATATTTTACAAGAACCATCAATATTAAAATATGCTTTTGGCAAATGGAAACCTAAAGGATTTGAAGTAATAACAGTTTCAATTCAATGGGCTAATACATTATTAAAAGCTATGGTTGATTCTATTGGACAATTATTTACTGGAAAAGCAAAAACCACAGAAGTTTTAGGTCCAGTCGGTATTGCAGGAGTAGTAGGAAAAGCGGCAAAAGCTGGTCCTGAAGCTTTAATATCCTTAATTGCTTTAATTACTTTAAACTTAGGAATAGTTAACTTATTACCAATACCTGCATTAGATGGCGGAAGAATTATATTTTCAATATATGAAATGATAACAGGTAAAAGAACTGATCCTAAAGTTGAAGCTACAATACATACAATAGGCTTCTTATTATTAATGGGATTATTTATTTACTTTACATATAATGATATTTTAAGATTTTTGAGGTGATTATATGTTTTCTAAAAAAGTTGTATATGTAGGAGAGGTTCCAATAGGTGGAAATAATCCATTGTCTATACAAAGTATGACAAATACTGATACTTTAGATACAGAAAGAACAATAAAACAAATTATTAATCTTTCAAATGCAGGCGCCGATATAGTTAGAGTATCAGTAAGAACATTAGACGATATACCTTCGTTTAAAGAAATATGTAAAAATTCTACTGTTCCAATAGTTGCTGATATCCATTTTGATTACAGAGTTGCTATTGAAGCAATAAAATCCGGAGCTGCAAAGGTCAGAATTAATCCAGGAAATATCGGAGAATCATGGAAAGTAAAAGAAGTAGTTAAAGCAGCAAAAGAATACAATATTCCTATACGTGTTGGTGCAAATTCTGGATCAATAAAAAAAGAATTTGAAAACAACAGTATGGTGAGATATCAAGCTTTAGCAGAAAGCGCACTTCAAGAAGTAAGAATAATTGAGGCATTAGGTTTTGAAGATATCGTTATATCAATAAAATCTTCTGATGCAAAAGAAAATTTTCTTGCAAATAAATACATTTCAGAAAAAGTGCCATATCCATTACATATTGGAATTACCGAAGCAGGTATATACGAAGATGCTTTGATATTATCTTCAGCAGGATTAGGAACATTGTTGTTAAACAACATAGGAGATACTATGAGAATTTCAATAGCTGGCGACCCTATTCAAGAAGTGATTGTCGCAAAAAAATTATTAACTTTATTAGGCTTTAAAAAAGGATCCAGAATTATTGCATGTCCAACTTGTGCAAGAACAGAAATAAATGTTGAAGAGTTAGCTAAAAAAGTAAAAGAATGGACCAAAGGAATAGACAAAGATATTAATATTGCTGTAATGGGCTGTGTAGTAAACGGCCCTGGAGAATCAAAACATGCAGATATAGGGATTGCAGGAACTAAAACAGGTGGTGCAATATTTATTAATGGAAAAATAATAAAAACTGTTCCAAAAAATATGTTAGAAATAACTTTTAAAGAATATATTAAAAATATAATAAACAGCTGAATTTTTTCAGCTGTTTATTATTATATTTCTCATTTTAACAAAAGCCTCAGTTGTAATTATAACATCACCTTCAGCAGAATGCCTATTAACTTTCTTTCTTATATTTAGTCTTTCAGCAATTGAATCTAGATTATGCCTTCTTTCAGTTCTGAAAATTTTTCTAGATAATAATACAGTATCAACTGTTTTGTTTTTTAATGAATCATATCCACATAACCTTAATTCATTATTTAAAAACTTCATATCAAACCCCACATTTTGTATCACAAGAATTTTATTGTTTAAAAATTTTAATAAATTGTCTGCTATTTCAAAAAAACGTGGAGCCCCTAATACATGAAAATCAGTTATTCCTGTCATTTTAGTAATAAAATAAGGTATTTCTCTTTCAGGATTAACATATGTGACAAATTTCCCTTTAACATAATAATCATTTTTTTCAGTTATAATATCATAAATAGCTATTTCTATAATTCTATCCCCATTTTGAGGATTAAGTCCTGTTGTTTCGGTATCCAAAACACAAAATTCGTTATTTTTTAATAATTCAATCATTATTCCACCTATTCTAATATTTTTATAACTAAAACATTAAACTTATCATTAGAATTATTTATTAAACCATGTTCTAAATTTTTATCACAAAATACCATATCATTTTCATTTACGGATAGATCTTCATTTTCAAATTCAACTATACCTTTTCCCTTTGAAATAAAAAATATTGCATCAAATGGCGTAGAATGTTTTTTCACAAATTCCCCTGGTTCCAAACTAATTAATACCAGTTCGATTTTTTTTGATGAAAATAATTTTCTACCATCAAAATTTATATTTGGTATTCTATCCAAAGAATCATATTTAATTAATTCCATATCATCACCTCTTTCTTAATATATAATTATATTATACCATACAGGAGTTGAAGAAATGATTACTTCCATCTGGCAAAATCCAAATACTAAAGAATTCTATTTTAAAGAAGGTATAAATACCCCTTTAAAAAAAGAAAAAAAATACTTTAACCTAATATTTGAAGAAAATGAAATAATAAAAGTAGAAAAAATTCTGTTAAAAAACAGAATAAAAGATTATATAGAGGTTGATTTTGATTGGAAGGATATATATGGCAAAAGATTAATAAACACAACGCTTGATGTTCCATATTATAAGTTAAAAAGAATTATAGAAGATATGGAAAAAAAGAATATTAATGTCTACGGAAAAGACATTATGAATATTTTTAATAAAAATATTTCAGAAAATCCTGATGATAAAAAAATTTGGTTTTTAGATATAGAGGTTGATTCGGAAAATATTGAAAATTATAATGAAAACATTATTTCTATTACATTTTATGATACATTCAAAAAAGAATTTATTGCTTTAATAGTTTATAATAAAAATCTTGATATAAATATTAAAAATAAAAATTTTAATATTTTTATTTTTAATTCTGAAAAAGAGCTTTTAAAATATTTTTCTGAACTAATAAAAAAGGATCAACCAGATATAATTACAGGTTGGTATTCAAACGGTTTTGACATTCCATATATTATAGAAAGATCTAATAAATACAGAATAAACATGTCTGCAATACCTAATCTAAAGCATAAATCATTTCAAATTGATGGGAGATATTATAATTCAATTCCTGGAGTTAATCTTATAGATTATCTTGAATTATATAGAAGATATGTGTTAGATAAACCTTCATCATATAAATTAGACATTATAGCTAAACATCATAATATTAGTGGGAAAACAGAAATAAAAGGATATAATTACTATAAAACTGATATTGAAAAATTTTTAGAATATATTTTTCGTGATGTTGAAATATTAGTAGAATTGGAAAGACAGTTAAAACTAATTGGGTTAATTTGTTCATTACAAGCATTAATTAGAATACCTTTCAATTTACTTTTTGGAACATCAAATTCTATCGAACATTATATTCAACAATTTATCTTAAAGGATAAAATTACATTTAGATATTATGAACGACCAAAAAATAACTTAGAAATTACTGGAGCTATAGTATTAACTCCACCAAATAAAACATATGACAATGTTGTTGTATTAGATTTTACTTCACTTTATCCAAATATAATATCAACTTTTAACATATCTACAGAAACTTTAAAATATGATATAAAATATAATGAGAAGCATGTTGATTTAGGAAGAATATTATCCGAAGAAGAAAATGATGAATATTTACCTTTAAAATTTGCTTTAAATAAAAAAGGAATTATCTCTTCATTAGTAAAACATTTATTAAAAGAAAGATTGTATTATAAAAAATTAGCTAAAAAAACTCCTAATAGTGACCCATCTCATATAGTATATAATATTAAACAATATAATTATAAAATTCTTTTAAATTCGATTTATGGAGTCTTAGGAACAGAAAAATTCGCATTGCATGACATAAGAGTTTCTTTAGCGATTTTAGCTGCTGCTAGATCCGCATTGCGTTTCGTTAATGCTTATTTAGATAATCATCTATTTGAAAATGTTAAAATAAACAATAGATATATCTCTTTTAAAACTCATGTATTATATTCTGATACAGATAGCTCATTTAACTATATAGAATGTAATGAAAATTTATCTAAAAATGATATTATAGAAATTGGAAATTATATCGCTCAAAATGTTAATGAGGAACTTCGAAAAAATTTTGTTACTAAATTTACAAGTGAAAAAATAGATTGTACCTTAAATATGGAAGTTGACAAGATATATAAGAGAGTGCGTTTTTTTGGAGTAAAAAAGCGTTATTTTGGATATGATTTTGATAAAAAAGTAATAACTCACGGTGTTGAAATAGTAAGAAGAGATACCCCAGAAGCCATAAAAGAAATATTAACAAAATTATTTTTAAAAGCTTTGGATGAAAAACTAACTATAAATGATATTATTAATGAATATTTAGATCTTAAAAAGAAAAATATAGAAGAAATTGCTTTGATTAAAAGTATTAGAAGAAAAAATTTCTCAAATTATAGAACTTTACCAAATCATATTAGATCTGTCATTTTTATGGAAAGAATATATAATTTCAAATTCAACTATGATGATAGATTATTGTATTATTATATAAAATATTATAATTATAAATATTATAATAAAATAAAAAATATTTTCAATAAGACCCCTGAAAACAATATTTATTATATTTCCGCAAGTATAGAAAGAGAACATATTGATGATTTTAAAAAATTATTGTATAATGATTTTGAAATAGATTATTATACATTATTTGAAAAACAAGTTTTATCTTCTTTGAGACAATTTTCAGAATATAAAAGTTTAATAGAAAAAGCGAATTTAAAAATAAAATTAATAGAAGGATATCCTTTAAAAGTAGAGCAATTAAAATTATTTGAGGAGGAATAATATGGAAAAACATTTATTAGAGAAGTATGCAGAACTTGCTGTTAAGGTTGGTGTAAATATTCAACCAGGCCAAAGGTTGTTTATACGAAGCACAATAGAAGGAACAGAATTTGCTAGAATTATTGCAGAAAAAGCTTATGAAGCTGGAGCTAAAGAAGTCTATACAGTATATTCAGATGATTATATGTTATATTTAAAACTAAAACATTCAAAAAACGAGGATTTAGAAGAATTTCATCAATGGGAAGTTGATATGGCAAAATTTTTCTGTGATGAAGGCGGAGCATTTTTAAGTATAATAGGATCAGATCCTGATATTTTAAAAACTATAGATCCTAAAAAAATAGGAATTTTTTCAAAAACACGTCAAAATGCTATGAAAGATGTATCAAAATATATAATGTCAGATAAAGTTAGTTGGTCAGTGGTTGCAATCCCTTCAAAAAAATGGGCTGAAAAGGTATTCCCAAATTCTCCGGATCCAATAAACGATTTATGGGAAGCTATTTTAAAAACAGTGAGAATTAATGATTATGATGATCCAGTTAAATTATGGAATGAACATTTAAATAAATTAAAAGAAACAACAGAATTTTTAAATAATAAGCAATACGATTATTTAAGATATGAAGGTCCTGGAACAAATTTAAAAGTTGGACTACCTAAAAATCATAAATGGCTTGGTGGCGCTCAACATAATGAAAATGGAACTATATTTTTACCAAATATACCTACAGAAGAAGTATTTACCGCACCACATAAAGATAAAGTGGATGGGTATGTAAGAAATAGTAAACCTTTAGTGTATGGCGGGAATGTAATTGATGGATTTACAATGGAATTCAAAGATGGAAAAATAATCAAAGTAACCGCTGAAAAAGGTGAAGATATTCTAAAACAAGCTATTTCTTTAGATGAAGGTGCAAGTTATTTAGGAGAAGTTGCATTAGTTCCTGTTGATTCACCTATTTATCAATTAAATGTTGTATTCTACAATACATTATTTGATGAAAATGCTGCATCTCATTTTGCGTTTGGAAGAGCTTACCCAACTTGTGTAGAAAACGGAGAAAATATGAATGACGAAGAATTAAAAAACACAGGATTAAATAACAGTATTACACATGTTGATTTTATGATTGGAAATGAAGAAATGAACGTATATGGAATTAAAGATGGAAAAGAAGAACGAATAATGAAAAATGGAAAATGGGTTATATAAACTGGGGTGAAAACCTCAGTTTTTTATAGTATATTGTGTTTTTTATATATAAAATACAAAAATAATTTAAGAAAAATAAAATTTATTATAATTTCACTTTAATTTTACATTATTTATTGACATATTTTTTTTTTTGATAAAATTATTTTAGATTAAATAAGAAAAAAATATTAAAACATAATTATATAATAACATAATTATTAAAATAATATATTTATCGATATTTGTTTTGAATTTAAGTTATAAAATTCACAATATTATTTCTTATAAAAAATAAAATGTCAAAAATAGAGTTAATAAAGAATATTTATAAAAAAATTATCGTTAATAATTGAGTTATTCTATTTTCATAGAGAGAAAAAATTTATATAACTCTCTTATATTATTTAAAAAGGGGTGTATTTTAATGAAAAACAAAGGTATATTTTTTATGGTAAATTTTGTAGTACTTACTTTTTTTATTGGTTTTTTTGTTTTTTCAAATGTAAATTTAGCTTCCACGCTAGGAATTTCAACATACGCTGCAAAAAAAGTTATAGATATTATTGATACGTTTTCAACAATAGCAACAATTATTTCAATAATTATTTCAATAATTACCGCAGTTATCGGAACAGGTGCAATTACAGCAGGATTTGTTGCAATTGCAAAAAAAATGATTAAAAAATATGGCAAAAAGTATGCAACTATGTGGTGATCTTTTTAAGGAGGAGATAAATATTAAATTACTTATAAAATCTTGGATTAATAATTTTAAAATAGTTGAAGATTCATTTATAAGCTATTTTATTTTTTTTGTTATATATACTCTTATGTCTATAAGTTCTTTAATTTTATATTTTTATCTCTTTAATAAAAATAGCTTTATAACAATTTTATTTTTTTCATTTTTATTGTTTAATTATAATTCCTATAATATTATAACAGTTTTAAAACAATATAAAAATATACATTATTTAGTATCAAAAAGACTTGCTATTAAATATGTTACATTTACTTTTTTTAGAATGAATCCATTTAGTAGTATATTTATTATTTCAAAAATTATTTTATTTTTATCATATTCATATGATTATAAAAAATTGGTATTTTTATTAATTGATTTTCTATTACAGATAACATTGTTTTTTATAAAAATATATACAAAAACAGAAAAATATTTACTTATAACTTTTGTTTTTCTTTATTTATCATATATTTTAAGGCAAGATGCATTATTTTTTATTCCATTTATTATTATAAATATTATATTTTTATATAAAACATGGTTTTCACAATTAAAGATTGCCATTATTCATAATAAAATGTTTTCAGAATACCTTTATCATGCAAAAAAAATTACTCCATACATATCTTTAAAACTTTTTTTTAAAAGATTGCCATTAAGAGAATATGTTGAGTTCATATTAATATTTTTTGGAACAATTCTAACCTATCATTTTTTTTATCTATATTTTGCAGAATATTTTTTAATAATATTATTATTAGCAGAATTAGAAATATCTTTTGAAAAAAATTTTGTAAATTTTGATAAAGAATACAGTAAATATATATTTTTTAAAACCACTATACGTCCATATAAAAATTGGTTTTTCAATTTATATGAATTGAAAGCAGGAATCATTTTTACTTCTATTATATTTTTACTTTTTCTTTTTATAATATTTTCCGAAGGTTTAAGTTTTTATATATTATTATTTTTTATAAACCTAATTTTACTAGTGTGGTATATAATAAAAGCTTATGTTTTTGCATATAATAAGTCTCTTGAAAACAAGAAAAAAATAAATCACTTATTCTTATTTTTATTTATAATATATATAGTAATAATCTTCCAAATCCCAGATATGTATAGTAAAATCTTTTTGAAATTTCCAAATTATCATAAAATATATGGCGAGATCTTCAAATTTGGATTTTTAGTAACTTTGAATATATTTAATATTCATAAAATGATATCTAATTATTACATATTCAAAATGAAGAAAAGGTGAATTCATGCTTAAAAAGAATATTTTTCTTTATTTGTTATTATATCTCTTTTTGATTTATATTTTAATATTTTTCTATTTAATATTTTTCTATGATAATATATTTTATTTATCAGACAATATGTATTCAACACCGAAAGAACATAATTTGAAATTAGTTTTTAATATTATTTTAAATAATTTGAAAAATTTTATATCTTATCTTTTTCTATTTCCCTTAATGCCCTTATTTTGGATAATAGATTTATTTTCAATAACATGGGAAATTTATATTGGAATAAAATCAATAGGTCTATATAATACTTTTGATAAGCTTTTCCCACATATTATTATAGAACTTCCAAACTATATTATTTATTCATATATATCTTATTGTCTTATGCTTAACTTTTATAAATTTAAATATAACAAGATCTTAAAGATATATTCTAAATATAAAGGTGTTTTATTGATAAATATTATTTTTATTATTATAAGCGGATTTATAGAAGGGTTGATATCCTAATAGGAGGAAAATAAAAATGATTGAGCTTAATGGATGTTATAAAAAATACGGAAATAAAATCATTTTTGAAAATATTAATTATACTTTTTACAATAATATATATTGGTTAAAAGGCGATAATGGAATAGGAAAAAGTGTATTTCTGAGATGTATTTCAAATATAGAAGAATTTAGTGGAGGAATATATAAAAATAATTCAAAAAAAATTTTGTATATTCCAGAATTTTCACTTAATGAAGATTGGTTAACCTTAGAAGAAAATATACGATTATTTATGTATTATCATAATATAAGTATTTCAGATAATATATTTAAAGATATTTTAAAAAAACTTAATATAAATGATTTATCTGCATTCCCATATAAAGCATCTATGGGAACAAATTTAAAAACAATTTTTTCATTAATTTTTATACCTAATATATGGAATTTAATTGTTATTGATGAAACTCTTTCGCATATTGATACGAAAACACAAAATATATTCTTTAATGAATTAAAGAATAGGATGTTAGAAGGATCAACAATAATATTTACTTATCATGGAACTTTAAATAATCATAAATTTATTGAATTAACTCTAAAAAAGGAAGGGATATTTTGTGGTTAAAAAAGAACACTTTATTTTCCTTTTAACTTACATTGGCGCATCATATATTTTTATTTCTTTTATTTTTGAATATTTTAAAAATAATCCAGAATTAAAAAAAAATATTGTCAATCTAGTTCAAAGTATTGATATTAATATTTTATACTTAAATAAAATAATCATAGTCTTTTCTTTTATTGTTTTTTTCTTTTCTTTTATAATAGGAATATGGTTAAATAAATTATTTTTTGCTTTTTTTAAACTAAAAATTGATGAATTAAAATTAGTAATAGGCATTTTAATAAGTTATATATTTTCTCTATTGATAGGTATTCTGCTTTTAAAAACAAAGATACAATTTTATACATTAATTCTATTTACAAATTTTATTGGAACAATAGTAATGATTATTTTATTTTCCGAAGAGTTGAAAAATAAAAAATTATATTATGGATTATTTTTCAGTATTATATATATTATTAATTTTATTTTCAATTATTTTATTAAATAAAATACCCCATCCATAAATAACAGAGGATGGGGTATAATTTATTAATAGTTTTTCATTTCTTTTAATACTTCTAATAAAAATTCCCATGTTCTTTTTACAGAAGAAATACTCATTTTTTCTTGAGGAGTATGAACATCATATAAATTTGGCCCAAATGAAATCATATCTACATCTTTCATTTTTCCAGATAAAATTCCACATTCTAAACCTGCATGTATAGCTGCTATTTCAGGATCTTTTCCATACATATCTTTATACACTCTTTTCATCAATTCTCTTATTTTTGAATCTTGCTTATATTCCCATGCAGGATATGGTGCACTTGTAGTAATTGTTGCTCCATTTAACTTAGCAATAATCTCTGACTTATTATGTATAAAATCTCTCAATGTTTCTACTGAACTTCTTGTTGCTGATGTAAACTCTATTCTATTTTCAAATGTTTTTACAACACCTAAATTACTTGAACTTTCAACAAGTCCTTCAATTGCCTTACTCATTGTTTGAACTCCGTCATGAACTAACATTAAAATATTAATTGCTTTCTCAAAAGATGATTTTTTCATTACTTTATCTGTACTTTCTATTTTTTCAATAGATATTTTTACATCTGGATCAGTAATACTTAATTCATTTTTAAATACCTCTTCCAAATATTTTACTCTTTCATTTATTGTTTCAATATCTTTTACTAGTATATCCGCATATGCTTCTCTTGGGATTGCATTACTCTTATCCCCACCATTAATATAAATTCCTCTTATATCATATTTTAATAAATCATATAATACTCTTCCTAATAGTTTATTAGCATTTCCTCTTTGTTTGATTATTTCCATACCAGAATGTCCGCCTAATAATCCATACACCTTAATTCTTAATCCTGTATAATTTTCTTTTACTTCTTCAAATTCTATAGGCAATGTAATAATATCTCTTAATCCACCTGCACAACTAACATAAAAAATACCTTCTTCTTCGGAATCAATATTCAATAATACCTTACCATTTAAAAGTTTAGTGTCTAATTCATTTGCACCTGTCATTCCAGTCTCTTCTTCAGTTGTAAATAAAGCTTCAATTGCTGGATGTTCGATATCATTTGAATCCAACAATGCTAATGCATATGCAACTGCAATACCATTGTCTGCACCTAATGTAGTATTAGTTGCTTTAATATAATCCCCATCAATTTGTAATTTTATTGGATCCTTTGAAAAATCATGATCACTATCTGATGTTTTTTCACATACCATATCTATATGTCCTTGAATGATAACTCCTGGTACATTTTCATAACCTTTAGTTGCTGGTTTTTTAATAATAACATTTAACGCTTTATCCTGTATATACTCTAAATTTCTTTCTTTAGCAAAATTAACCAAATAATCACTTATTGCTTTTTCATTACCTGAACACCTTGGAATTTTACTAATTTCTTCAAAAAAATAAAACACTTTTTTTGGTTCTAAATCTTTTAAAATCATCATCTTTTCCCTCCTAAATTATTTATAATATTTAAAATAGTCATATATCTTTTAAAAAATTTGTTTTTCTCAATTATATCATATGATATAATATAAGAAAAATACAAAAGGAGTGCATTAAGATGAAAATATTATCCTGGAATGTTAACGGAATAAGAGCAGTTATAAAAAAAGGATTTGTAGAATTTCTTGATAAAATAGATCCTGATATACTTTGCATTCAAGAAACAAAAGCAAGAGAAGAACAATTAACAAAAAAGTTTCTTGAATATGGACCATGGAAAAAATATTTCGTTTCTGCAGAAAAAAAGGGATATAGTGGTGTTGCTACTTTCACTAAAATAGAACCAAAAAATATTTTAAAGGGTTTTGGAAATGAAAAATTTGATTCAGAAGGCAGAACATTAATAACAGAATATGAAAACTTTTCATTATTTAATATATACTTTCCTAATGGAAAAGCTCGAGATGAAAGATTACAATATAAAATGGATTTTTATTATTATTTATTAGAATTTTTAGATGATTATAAAAAGACACAACCTAATATTATCATATGTGGCGATGTTAATACAGCTCATAAAGAAATTGATCTTGCACGACCAAAGGAAAATGAAAATACTTCTGGTTTTTTACCAATTGAACGAGAATGGATTGATAAATTATTAGATAGTGGTTTTATTGATACATTTAGAATGTTTAATAAAGAACCTAATAACTACACATGGTGGGATTATAAAACAAGAGCAAGAGATAGAAATGTAGGATGGAGAATAGACTATTTCTTTGTAAGCAATACTTTAAAAAATAATCTAAAAGATGCTTTTATTTTATCTGAAATTTTCGGGTCTGACCATTGTCCTATAGGCATTGAAATTGATTTATAATTTTAACATAAGTTTAATCATTGTTTAGTGTGAAATATGATAAAATATTCCAGACAGGGTCTAAGGTCTTAAATCCAATTATGGTACCTTAGCCCAATATTATTATTTCAAGAGGAGGTGACTATATGTACGCTATTATTGAAGTTGGCGGAAAACAATACAGAGTAGAAGAAGGCATGGAACTTTATACAGAAAAATTAAACGGATACGAACCAGGTTCAGAAGTTGTATTAGACAAGGTTTTATTCGTAAAAAGTGATTCTGCAAAAATAGGAAAACCTTACGTAGAAAATGCTAAGGTTGTTGCTGAAGTTGTAGAACACGGAAAAGATAAAAAAGTATTAGTTGTAAAGTTCCAAGGAAGAAAAAATTATAGAAGAAAAAAAGGACATCGCCAACACTATACAGCTTTAAAAATTAAAAAAATCGAAGCATGATTAATGTAATTTTTAATTTTAAGAAGAATTTTGTTGAAATCAAGGGACATGCTGAGTTTGACGAGTTTGGAAAAGATATTGTTTGTAGTGCTGTTAGCGTTTTAACACAATTTGTTGCTGAAATAATTAAAAATGAAAAAAATGGAAATTACAAGAAAAAAGATGGTTATTTAAAACTTACATGGTCAAATAATGAAATGTCTGATAAATTAGTTATGTATTTACATGATGCATTAAAAGGTATTGAAGAAAGTTATCCTGATAACTTGAAAGTGGAGGTGAATAAGTAATGAAAATAAATCTTCAACTCTTTTCATCTAAAAAGAGTGGAGGTACTGCAAAAAATGGAAGAGATTCCAAACCTAAGTACCTCGGGGTAAAAAAGAGCGATGGACAAAAAGTAATTCCTGGAAACATTATTGTAAGACAAAGAGGAACTCGTTTCCACCCAGGAAACAATGTGGGAATTGGAAGGGATTATACAATTTTCTCTAAAATAGAGGGTTATGTTAAATTTGAAGTAAAAAATAACAGAAAAATAATTAGCGTTTATCCAGAAAAATAAGTAGGTGATAAAATGAGCCGTGTAAAAAGATTATCCACGGCAGGGATATTGGGTGCATTATCCGTTTTATTAATGTTTTTAGAATTTCCAATATTCCCTTTCGCAAGTTTTTTAAAATTTGATCCAAGTGCATTATTAATTATTGCTTCACTATTTTTATTTGATTGGAAAACTGCTGTATTTTCATTGATAACCAAAGACATTGTATTTTATTTTGTTAAATCAGGAGATTTAATTGGTGTTTCAATGGATTTTGTAGCTATTTTAACTTTTATTTCAATCCTTGCATTTTTTAGGGCTAACATAAATAAGTACGTAAAGTATGTTATTGGAGCTTTAGGCGTAGGTATTGTAATGGTTTTAATGAATATGATTATTATTCCAATCTATTTTAAAATGTCTTTTAGTGAAGCAGCTCAATATTTTGGGTTATCTACTTGGGCTTTAATTATTACTATAATATCTTTTAATTTAATAAAATTTATTATAGACGCAATTTTAGGCGACTTGTTATATAATAGAACAAAGAACTTTTTTTCCTAAGAAAGGAGGACAGCAAAATGGCTTCAATTATGACTCAAAAGAGTTATTTAGCAAAAAACGAAGAAGTTGAAAGAAAATGGTATGTAGTTGACGCTACAGGAATGTCATTAGGTAGATTAGCATCTCAAGTGGCAAAAGTTTTACAAGGAAAACACAAACCTACATATACACCACACGTAGATACAGGTGATTATGTAATTGTTATAAATGCTGAAAAAATAGTATTAACAGGTAAAAAATTAACTCAAAAGAAATATTACAGACATACAGGATATCCTGGTGGAATCAAAGAACAAACAGCTAAAGAAATTTTAGAAAAATATCCAGAAAGATTAATCGAAAAAGCAGTAAAGGGTATGCTTCCAAAAACAACTTTAGGAAGACATATGTTCAAAAAATTAAAGGTTTATTCTGGTTCTAATCACCCTCACGAAGCGCAAAAACCAGAAAAGTTGGAATTATAAGGAGGGAATATTGAATGATAGATTATTACGGCACAGGTAGAAGAAAATCTTCTGTTGCAAGAGTACATATAAGGCCTGGAGAAGGTAAAGTAAGGGTAAATAAAAAAGAATATGAAAGCTTAACACAATACTTAAATAATAATCCTGTTTGGTCAAAACATGCTTTAGAACCTTTAGCTGTTACAGGTAACGAAGGAAAATTTGATTTAGTTATCACCGTTGAAGGTGGAGGAATGAACGGTCAAGCTGGGGCTATTAGATTAGGTGTTGCTAGAGCCTTATTAAACTATGATGAAAGTTTAAGACCAATTTTAAAGAAACATGGGTTATTAACAAGAGACCCAAGAGAAGTAGAAAGAAAGAAATATGGTTTAAAGAAAGCAAGAAGAGCTCCTCAATTCTCAAAGAGATGATTTGGGATATATTACAAAATGTGTCGCATAATAAGGGAACGGTTTTTTCCGTTCCCATACTTTTGCTATAATACGGAGATGGTATTTTGATACCAAAAGAGGTTATAGAGGATATAAATTCAAGATTGAGTATCAAAGATATTGTCGGAAATTATCTTTCCTTGAAAAAATCAGGAAAGAATTATACTGCTTTGTGTCCATTTCATCCAGAAGATACTCCTTCTTTTTTTATTTTTCCATCAACGAATACCTTTCATTGTTTTGGTTGTGGAGCACATGGTGATCCAATTACTTTTATACAAAAATATGAACAATTAAATTTTGTTGAAGCTGTAAAAAAAGCATCAGTTTTAGCAGGTATTGATATATCAAAATTTTTAAAACAAAAAGAATTACCAATAGAATTACAAATTTTTGAAAATTATCATAATAAATATAGAGAAATACTATTAAATTTACCCAGGAAACATCCAGCTTGGACATATTTAATAAACAGAGGAATTACAGAAAAGTACGTAGAAAAATTTGAATTAGGTTTTTCTAATAATACACTAAAATCATCTATTTTTAATAATTTAGATTTACCTATTTCTTTAGGAAATGAATTAGGTATTCTTAGAAAGGATGAAAATGAAATTCTTTCTAATCGAATTATTATACCAATTAAGGATGATTTTGGAAGAGTTGTTGCATTCGCTGGTAGAAGCATTAATAATGATAATCCAAAATATTTAAATAGCCCTGAAAATAAATTTTTTCAAAAATCAAATATTTTATTTTTGTATGATAAGGCAAAAAATATAATTAAAAGAGAAAAGTATGCTATTTTAGTAGAAGGTTATTTTGATGCTATAAATATGCATATTAATGGTTTTGAAAATACTGTTGCTATACTCGGTTCTGCATTTACTGCTAATCATTCTAAAAAATTAATAAAATTAACAGATAAAGTAATTACAATGTTTGATATGGATTCTGCAGGGCAGAATGCTACATTAAAATCTTTAGAATACCTATTATCTTACGGATTTCAAGTAGCGATTTCTCAATATAATACAAAAGATCCAGACGAATTAATTAAACAATCTGGAAAAAATGGAGTTTTTTCTACTTTAGAAAATTCCATAAAATTTTATGAATTTATTCCAGAATATTATAAGGATAAATATAATATAAATGATGATTTTGGAATAGAACAATATTTAGAAAAAATGGCAGAATGGTATTTAAAATTTCAACGTTCAAAACATGCCGCTATACTTGACACATTTATTAAAAGAATATCTTTAATTCTTTTAAAACCGGAAAATAATATAAAAAAAGCTATTGAAAACATAATTAAATATAAAAAGTTTAACAAAAAAATAATTCCATATATATCTGATGATGAAAATAATTCTACATCAGAAAAAAAATATAACGAATTAGATAAGCAATTAATTTGGCTATGGATTAAACATAAAAAATATAGAGATTTTATAAAAGAAAAATTATCTTCTAGAGATTTTGAAAATCACGGAAGAGAATTTCTAGAATATATTGAAAATGGGTATGATTTATCCCAAGTATTAGAAAATGGTAGTGAAGAATTAATTGAATTAATAAAAATTATATGGGATTTTGATTATGATATAGAACCAGATATGATTTTTACTAGTCTAATTAATTCAGTAGAAAAAATAAGAAAAGAAAAAGAAATCAAAGATTTAAGAAAAAAACTAAACTCAATCAATGATCCAAAAGAAAAAAAAGAGATAATGCGTAGGATTTTTGAAATACTCGCTAATCTCAAAAAGCGAGGAGGTGTTTTTTAATGGCAGAAAAAGATATTATGAAAGCTATTGAAGAGATTGGGAATTTAGAAATTGGCGATGTCGATGAGTCAAAGGAATTTGTCGAAGTAAAAAAGAAATCAAAGAAAAGTTATAAACCTCCAAAACCATTTGAAAAAATAGTAAAAGATTTAGTAAAAAAAGCAGAAAAAAATAATATGATATTAACATACGAAGATATAGATAAAATTCTTCCTTCAGAGTTGGATACAGAATTAATTGAAAGAGTATATGAAGCTTTAGAAAAAGAAGGAATAATGGTAGATGATGGATCTCAATTAGATGACGAAAGTATAAATGAAATTGAAGAAATCATAGAATCTGAAGGTGCAACTACTGTAGAATTAATGGATTATTTAGAAGATGGTGAAACTCAAGTATTTGATAATATGTCATTAAAAGATCCTATTAAAGTATATTTAAAAGAAATAGGGAAAATAAAATTATTAACTCCTCAAAGAGAAAAAAGACTTGCAAAAAGAGCACAAGAAGGAAATAAAAAAGCTAGAGATGAATTAATAAGAGCAAATTTAAGGCTTGTTATTTCTATTGCAAAAAAGTATGTTGGAAGAGGACTATCTTTCTTAGATTTAATTCAAGAAGGAAATATAGGATTAATTAAAGCCGTTAATAAATTTGACTATAAAAAAGGATTTAAATTTAGCACATACGCTACATGGTGGATTAGACAAGCAATTACACGTGCTATTGCTGATCAAGCTAGAACAATTAGAATACCTGTTCATATGGTAGAAACTATAAATAAATTTAATAAAATTATAAGAGAGTATCTACAAGAATACGGAGAATATCCTTCACCAGAAAAATTATCAGAATTAACAGGAAAACCTGTTGAAAAAGTTAACGAAATATTATTAACTGCTAGAGAAACTATATCAGCTGATTCACCTTTAGGTGCTTCTGATGAAGATGATTCTACTATTGGTGATTTTATTGCTGATGATTCTTTAGACAAACCTTCTGAAGTTGCTATGAAAATGTTATTAAGAGAAGAATTAGAAAAGATTTTAGATACATTGCAACCAAGAGAAGCTATGGTATTGAAAATGAGATATGGTCTCCTAGATGGTAAAGTAAAAACATTAGAAGAAGTTGGTCAATACTTTAATGTAACAAGAGAAAGAATTAGACAAATTGAAGTTAAAGCTCTTAGAAAATTAAGACATCCAAGTAGAAGTTCTCAATTAAAAGAATTAAGTTCCATGCTAGGTAAAGAATTATAATCGGAGGATTATTATGGAAGATAAAGTGTTTAATATTAAAAAAAGTGAATATGTTATCCCAGAATTTTTTAAAGAAGAATTAGATGAAGAACAATTAAATGCTGTAGTTAACTCAAGCGGAAGGTCTTTAATAATAGCTGGCCCGGGTTCGGGAAAAACCCGGGTCATTACATATAAAATAGCTTATTTATTATCTCAAGGAATAAATCCAGAAAATATATTACTTGTTACTTTTACAAGAGCTTCTGCTAAAGAAATGATAGAAAGAGTTAAAAATGTTACTAATATAGATACTTCTTCATTAACCGCTGGGACATTTCATCATGTATGTAACATGATCCTTAGGAGATATGCAAAAGTATTAGGATACGATAATAATTTTTCTATTCTTGACTCAGAAGATTCAAAAGATTTAATGAGAATTGCAAAAAATGAATACAAAGGAAATATAACAAAAGAAGAAGCTAAACAAATTCCAAATGAGGGAGTCATATTAAAAATTGTAGGTTATGCTGCCAATACAATTAAATCTTTGAGAGAAGCTATTTTAGATGTTGCCCCTTATTTAATAGATTATGAGGAAGATATTGAAAAAATCTATATAAATTATATAGAACTTAAGCAAAAAATAAATGCTATGGATTATGACGATATGCTTATTAATACATTGAGATTATTAGAAAACAACGAGGATATTAGAAATCATGTTGCCTCAAAATATAAATGGGTTTTAGTAGATGAATTTCAGGATACCAGTTTAGTACAATTACGAATAGTCGAGTTTTTATCAAGTGTTCATAAAAATCTTATTGTAGTTGGTGATGATTCTCAAAGTATATACTCTTTTAGAGGTTCCAGATTTGAAAATGTCGAAGATTTTCAAAATCACAAAGATGTGAAATTATTTAAAATACAAACAAATTATAGGAGCGTTCCAGAAATAGTTGAACTTGAAAATTACTTAATACCAACACATTCAATACCCAAAAAATTAAAACCTTTTAGATCATCTTATAATTCTAAACCCAAAATAGTCAAAACTTATGATGAATTAGAACAGGCGGATTTTGTTGTTCAATTGATAGAAAATAAATTTGATGAAGGAATATCACCAGAAGATATTGCAATATTATATCGTTCTCATAGTTTATCAATGACATTACAACAAAAATTAGATGCAAATAAAATATCTTATAAATTATTATCAGGAAAAAGATTTATAGAAACAAGGCATATTAAAGATATCATGGCTTTTTTAAAAATAATTGCTAACCCGTTTGACAATATTTCATGGTCAAGAGTGTTAAAATTATTCCCTGGTATAGGTCAAAAAACTATGACAAAAATCACAAATGAATTTTATGCTAATTTAATGGAATACACCACACCTTATGATGCATTTGAGCATATTAATTTAAAAAAATATCCCAAACTAAAAGATATTATATTATATCTCTATGAAAATGAAACAGAAAATCCACAGGATTTAATAGACTATATTTATCTTGAGTTTTACAGAGAATATCTTGAATTAAATTTCAAAGACGCTTATTCAAGAAAACTCGATGTAGAAAGATTATCTGAAATTGCTTCAAGATATGATACTTTAGATAAATTTCTTGAAGAATTAGCCTTAAGTGAAAATATAGAAATTCAGGGAGCAGAAAAGGATAGGAAAACTGAAAAGATTACACTTACAACAGTTCATGGAGCAAAAGGGCTTGAATGGAAAGTTGTTATTATAATTTCTGTAAACCCTGGCGATTTTCCAAATGGAATGGCTTTAAAAGAAAAGAAAATAGATGAAGAAGAAAGACTATTCTATGTTGCAGTAACCCGGGCAAAAGACGAGCTTTATATAGTTAAGCAATTAACCGGCACAACAAAACCCTATTATGGAAATTCCTTTTATATGAGACAAAAACTTCCAGATTTTACAGACAAAATTCCCAAAAGACTTGTAGAATATTGGAAAATTGGTTATACTGAATAACAAATAGGCCGCTGCAGTTTTTGCGGCCATTATTTATTTTTAATTTCTATAATATAGATTTTATAACAAAAAATTAACATTAAAAATATACCAATTGATATAATAAATATGTAAATTTATTAGATTTACGAAAAATAAATTTCACCTTAAATTTACATCAATGTTATTGATTTTTTTTTTTTTTTTTTTTGATAAAATTATTGTGAATTGAATAAGTGAAAAAAATCTTTAATGGATAATATAAAAGAATGAATCCTAAATATTTGAAGATTGGAAAGTGATAAAAAGTACAATTTTATTCTTTTATAAAAAGTTAAATTTTGATTATCGACAATTTTATCGTAATATTATATTAAGAATTTTAATTTTTTCAGTCGACTGATTTTTGTTCTGATATCAGAATTACTTTAACTATAATATATAGAAAGGGGGGTGTCTATGATAAAAATAAAAATTGTATCTGAAAAAAAAGGTGACAAAGAAAAGATTTCTACAAATATTACATGGTGCAGTGGATGCTAATTTTATAATTAAAGAGGCGAATTAATTCGCCTCTTTAATTGTAACTAAAAAATTAAACAATATCAAAATATGAAAGGAGAAGAAAATGGGTAATTATAAGTTAGCTTCATCTTTGATTAATTATAATATTGATATAAATAATATATTAATTTATAATCCAAAGATAGGAGATGCTTTAGTCTGTAAAAAAATGAATTAAAAAAATTACATCTTATAAAAGATTATGAAATTATAAATAAATTATTAGAAATGGGAATTTTAATTCCTGAAGGAATAGAAGAAAATAATTATATATCAATTTTAATTAAAAAGTTATCAGAAAATCACTTAAAAAAAATTAAAAAAATTATACCAGACATAGGCTTTTTTGTATCCGATGAATGTAATTTAAATTGCCAATATTGCGTTGTCTCAAAAACACAAAAAAATGCGGATAATATTTTAAATTTTCCTAAAGCCATAAAAACTATTGATTATTTTTTTTCTGAATATGAAAAACATAACAAATTTAATGTAAATGTAAGTTTTACTGGTGGTGAACCTTTGCTGAAATTCGATATTATAAATGAGATAGTAAAATATATTGAATCAAAATATAAAAATAAGTTTAATATAACTTATGCTATGAATACAAACTTAACTTATATAAATAATGATATAATAAGGTTTTTTAAGGATTACAATTTTACTATTGCAATAAGTTTGGATGGAAACAAACAAGAACATGATAAAATTAGAATATTCAAAAATGGCACGCCTTCTTTTAATAAAATTATTAAAAATATAAAAAAACTAAATAATGAAAAAATAAAATTAGATGTAATTTCTTTGACTTTAACTAAAGAAAATTTGGATTTAAATATAGATGAATTTATAAAACTATTAAAAATTTTAAATGTAAAAAAATTGCGAGTTGATCCAGATATGCTTGAACTAATAGATCCAGATTTAGATAAATTAACTAATATATTACTAGAATTCGAAAAAAAAGCAAATGCACATCATATCGAAATAATAGGATATTGGAAGAAACCTTATTATAATTTGTTCAAAAGTAGAAATGAATTAGGAATGGCTTTTTGTTCTCCTTACAACGGTGAAATTGTAAGTATTCAAAATGATGGAAATATCAGTTTATGTATTTACGAAGATATTTATCTTGATAATATTAATAATTTATTCAATAATAAACATTGGAATTGGGAGAATTATATCGATAAATTAAATAAATTTTGGATAGAAAATTTAAAGCAATGTGATGGTTGTGAATTAGAAGGATTATGTTTAGGCGGTTGTCATCTTTCACAAAATAATTTATCTCCAAAAAATCGTGAAAAAATTTGTGATTTCTACAAATTGATAACCAAAAAATTAATTTTCTACCATTCGGAGGCTTTTATTTTATGAAAAAAAATAAGTTTTTGCATTTTTATATTTTTAGCAATAATTTTACTATAGGAATATATTTTTCAATTATTACACTTTATATTTTAAATAAAGGAATTAGACCTGAATGGATTGGATATTTGGCTTCTCTCAAAGCTTTAATTACTCTTTTATTTGAAATACCTACAGGTATTTTTGCCGACTATTATGGACATAAAAATTCTATTCTTTTGGGTTTTTTGTTTTCTATATTTTCGACAATTTTATTTATTACTTCTAATTCTTTATTTTATTTAATTCTCATTTTTTTTCTCGAAGGTATTTCAAATGCCTTGTTATCTGGCTCATCAACAGCATGGTTACTTGAAACTTTTACTAATTCAACTAAGGAATATGATGATTTTTTTAGAAAAACTAACATTTGGAGTCTAATTTCGAAAATATCAGGTTCTTTAATAGGAGGTTATTTATTTTATTTAAAAGTAGACTATCCAATTTATCTTATCCTTTTTGTAAAAATAATTCTTTTGAGTATATTCTTAATATTTGCAAAAATATCATTTAAATTTAACAAAAGAAAAAAACATTTAAATTTTTATATTGGATTTAATAATATAAAAAATTCTCTATTTGAAATATATAAAAACAAAATTTTATTTTCAATATTTACAACATCAACTGTTTTTATATTAGGAATAAATGCCATATTCATTTATTGGCAGCCTTTATTCATAAATAAATTAAATAATAACATTTCATATATTGTGGGATATATTTATACTTTAACAACTTTTTCTAGTATTTTAGGTAGTTATTTACTAAAAAAACTTAAAAAGTTTAATCAGCATTATCTTTTCTTTTATTCATTAATAATAGGTGGTGTTTTATTGATCTCCACAGCACTTATAAAAAATATTATTTTATCTTTAATTCTCTATTGTGGATATAATATTATTTTAGGAATTACAGGACCTATCAGAATGACTTTGATTAATAAAAATATAAATGAAAATAGAGCTTTAATGCTTTCTTTATTGTCTTTTTTTGAAAGTTCAGCCATTATTTTTGGTGGAGTTTTATGGGGTAATATATATAAGATTGTAGGTTATAATTTAACTATTGTCATTTCAGGATTTTTCATTATCGTATCTTCAATTCCTTTTTTATTTCTCAAACAAAAATTTAAAAAAACTCAAACGGATTTTAATTAAATACTTTAAAATCTTTCCGAACATATAATAGATTGAAATTTTTCGTATAACTCCCCAAAAGACTTGTAGAATATTGGAAAATTGGTTATACTGAATAACAAATAGACCGTGGTAAACACAGCGGTCTATTTATCATTTTCATCTAAACCCCTTCGCGAAGCGAAGTGCCTTTTTCAATAATATAATCCTCTATATTCCTTTTTTCTGAATTTACATTTATTCCTATGAGATATATTTCTTTTCCTTTGTATTTTTCATAGTATTTCTTCTCTTTTATCTGTTTTATTGCCTCTTCTGCACTTTTGTCCAGTTTTGCTTCAAAGATATATACACTTTCATTAAATTCCAATACTACATCGCTTCTTCCTAAATTTGTCATTTCTTCTGCTCTTACATTTAATCCTGCTATTGCCAGTATTGCAAATATTAATGAGTGATAATATCTTTCTTCTTTTTGATGTAGATTATACGGTATTGCACTTATTACTTTTTTTATTTCTTCTATTAATCCTTTTATATCATTGTTGTATATTTTTTCATATATTATGTTTTCTGCTTCATCTAATCCTTTTAATCCATAGTTTGCTTCTAATATCAATCTTGAGAAACTACTTTTTACTTCTATGTTTGGATAATCAAGTATATATTTCTTTTTTAATCCTAATTTTTTTATCCCTTTAAATGTTAAATATCCTGCCTGTGTGAAGAATATATTTGCATTTGCATCTTCTATTTCTCTTGTCGAGAAATCCATTGCACTTACTGTGTCTTTTACTAAGTCTTCATAGGTTATCTTTCTGTTTTTTATGTATTCGTATAAGAATGATGGCGATCCACTTTCAAACCAGTAATTTTTAAATTCTTTTTCTTCAAAGAATTTCAATATTGAGAATGGATTATATACATAATGTTCTCCATCAAATGAAAATCCATTATAATACTCTTTTAATCCTTTTAATAATTCTTCTTCACTTATTCCCATTTCTTTTGATGTTTCTTTTATGTGTTCGTTGAAATAATTTTCGAGTTCTTCCTGTGTATATCCTAACATCTGTGAGTATTTTTTGTTTAATGATATATCGTTTAAATTGTTTAATGCAGAGAATACTCCTGTTTTTGTGAATTTGGTTATCCCTGTTATGAATACAAATTTTATGTATTCATCTTTTGTTTTTATTTTTTTATAGAATTCTCTTAGAAATCTTCTTACTTTCTCTGCTTCTTCTTTGTTGTTTAAATGTTCTAATATTGGCGCTTCATATTCATCTATTAATATTACTACTCTTTCTTTATATTTTTTATTTAATTCTTCTATTAAATTTCCAAATTGTGTGGGTAGATTATTTTTTATAGGAAGTATATCTTCACTTTTATATAATTTTTCCATTTTTTCATTTAATGATTCTATAAAATCTTCATATGTTGTTAGCATGTTATCAGACATGTCCAGTTTTATTATTGGATACTCCTTAAATTCCCATTTGTCATATATATATGTATCTTTGAATAATTCTTTTTCTCCTTTGAATATATAATACAATGTTGAAACTGTTAAACTCTTTCCAAATCTCCTTGATCTGGATAAGAATATCGGCACTTCTGAACTAATTAAATCATATATGTATTTAGTTTTATCTACATATATATAATTACCTTCAATTATTTTTTTATAATCTTGAACTCCTATTGGCAATTTTTTCATCAGTTCCACCTCCAACTTAATTATATCATATAAAAAATAAATAAAATATTATAACAAAAGTGTCTGATTTAAAATCAGACACTTTTTATTGAATATTAATACAATACATTTTCTATAAAAATTCTTAAAATTTTAAATTCTTCTTTTAAAGTTGGCATTTGTATTTTCCATATTGGTTCTTCTTCAAAGATTTCCGCTTTAGTTTTATATACTATTGTATTATCTTGATTCAATATGATTATTGTATGGGGATATAATAATTTCATTTTTTCTTGAATAATTTCATAATCATTTATTCCCTCAATTAAAGTAACTTCTAAATTAGAATATTCTTTTTTCATAATTTCTTTTATATTATCTTTTTCTTCTTTATTTACTAAGAGTAAAATTTTAACTTCTAATTTATCAGAAACATTATCATTTAAATACTTAAATATCTTATTATATTCTTTGTTCAATGGTGCAAACAAAATAATTTTCCACTTTTTATTACTTTCTAATTCTATTCTCTTATTACCTAAATTTATAGTTTTAGAAAATTTATTTCCAATATCACTAATTATATTTTCATTCGTTTTATTAAAAACAATCCTCTCTCCATTTTTTGAAATTTCTGTTACTTCATAATTCTCTCCATCAATATTAATAAACTTTCTAAATATTTCATTACTTTCATATTTGTAATCAAAATTCAAATCTATACCCAATATGATGTTTTCCAAATCATATATTCCATCAGAGTTTGTATCTGCAATAAACATTTTATACTTTTTACCATTAATATCAACATAACTTTCTTTTCTTGTTATACCAAAATATCCAAATTTATCTAAAAAATATTCTAATACAATAGTATATTCATAATTTTGTCCTTCAAAATTGTAATTAATTGTTGTAAAATCATATATTTTATTATCCAGACTTTCAAATATATAGTTATCTGTATAATCATCTGTCAAATTTTTATTATTATTCGAATCTACAATAATAACCCTTTTATTATTTTTTATCCCTGTAATCACATTAAAATAACTATTACCAATATTAATTTTTCCAAATTGAATCTTTTCAAGATTTGGATATACTAAAATTTCTGATGGCTTTTGAGATAAAACTATTGGATTAAATAATGTCTGCATCATACCAACTTTTGTTTGATTCAAATTAACAGTAATAGATGCATATGCAATCAAAGGCAACAATAATAAAATAATAAGTAATTTCTTCATCCTATCACCCCATATTAATTAAAAAAATCACAACATATATTAATTATAAGACTCAATTGTTAACAATTAAGTTTATATAAATTACAATATTATTAAATAAAATATATACATAACTCCTGGGAATTCCCAGGAGTTATGTATTAAATGTATTATTTCATTAAATATTTAATTGTATTTATTGCAAGTTGTGCATCATCTCCCCATTGCCAACCATTATGTAAAATATCTCCTGAATCTCCAGTTCCGTCATCAAATGGTGAACTATCTCCAATTGCGACTACTTTTCCTTTTCCATAATTAGTAACTACCATATATGGTTTATTTTCAGAGTTGGCAATCAAAACTTTTACATTATCTTTTAATATTTCAATAGAAGTTCCATTCCAAACTCCTATATTTTTAATTCCTTGAGTAATTTCATGATCATATACATATTTTAAAGGCGCTTCTTCTAAATCATCTCCAACAAATTTAAATCCAAATTCCTCTACAAATGTATTAAATATTCTTGGAGAATCCCAACCATTTCCATTTCTATCTGAATTACCGTGATCAGCAATGATAAATAATGATCCTCCACTTTTAACAAAATTCAATATTGCAGACATTTCTTCTTCTTTAAATGGTTTATTTGGTTCTGGAATAACTAATATCTTATACATTTCAAGGATATATTCATCAATATCTTCTTTTATTTCATCAACTTTTAAACCTAATTCTTTTGAAGCATCTGCAAAATCAGAATAACCTCCATTAATTACCCAATCAGCATTTCCAGCTGTTTGTCCATGATTATTATCAAATAATATCTTATTACTATAACTATCTTCGATTTTATTCATAGGTATTATTATCATACCTGTTTTATTTCCACTTTTATCTGATATGGTTCTTAATACTAATTTAAACTCATCCGGTACTGTTTCTAAATTTATTTTTAGTATAGTATTATTTCTCAATAATTCAACATTCATTATATTGCCTTTTAGTATTCTAACAGACTTATTAGCTATAATACTTTGTTCATTAAGTGGTTCATTAAATTCTACAATAATTGAATTATCTTTTACTGCATATGTTTTAACTTCTGGTGGAAATAAATCATCTACTATTATATCTTCCATATTTCTAGGCCATAATTCATGAATAGTCATATATTGGCCTAAAACACCTATTACTTCCATATTAATTCCTACTTTAAATAATGCAGGGGTTATTCCTGTATTTTCTCTAATAAACACCATACCTTTTCCACTACCATCATCTATATATATTTTCCTCATATCAAATTTATCAATTTCAACAATTTTACCTTTTGCTTTAACTAATAATCCTTCATAATCATTATTATCTATTTCTTTGGTTTTTATTTCTAATGGTTCTGGTAATTTATTATTTCTAGATAATATTTTAAAATAATGCCTATTATTATCACTTTCTAAAACTAGTTCGGTATTATTTCTATGTGTCCATATATAACCACGTGCTTCTACTAAATCCCCTCTTTTAACATCTTTAAATTCTCCACCTCTAAAATACAAATTAATACCAGCAGTTTCATCTTGCAAAAAGATAATATTTACATCAAAAGGTCCTGGTTCTACTGTAACTATTCCTCGTATAACTACAGTTTGTAAATCCTTTAATTGTCTTGCATCTGAAATACTTACTATATTAGATGAAAAAGATAAAATAACCATAAGCAAAATCATAAATAATAAAAATAGTTTTTTCATATTATCCCTCCCCAATCTGTTTTAATTTAACATAACATTATATCATAAAATTAACTCATTTTACTTTTATATTTTTCATGTTATAATATATTGACTAAAAATTTTTGAGGTGGAATATTATGCTTAATTTAAATAAACAAAAAATATTTATACTATTTATTTTTCTAATAGGAATTATTTCGATTTTTAAAATCTCATATCCATTTATAAAAGATAGCGATGAAAATCTGATATTTCAGAATACTAATTTAGTCAAAAACAATGTAACTTCTGATGATTATACTTTTGTTGTTCTTGGAGATAACAAAAACTCTATATCTACTTTTAATAAAATTATTCAACAAATAAATAATGATAATTCTGTTAAATTTGTTATTAATACAGGAGATATGGTTTTTGATAGTAACCCTATAAAATATGATTTTTTCTTAAAACAACTCAAAAATTTAAATAAACCTATGTTACCTGTATTTGGTAATCATGATGTCGCAGATGGCGGAGTTGGTAGATATATTGATATATTTGGACCATTATATTATTCATTCAATTTAAAAAACTCCTATTTTATAATGTTAAATAATTCAAATGAAGAAGAATTAGATCCATGGCAAATGAATTGGTTAAAAGACGAATTGGAAAAATCTAAAAATTATAAATATACTTTCGTTTTTATGCATGTCCCTATATATGATCCTAGAAAGGATATTAATAATCAACCTGGGCATTCATTAAAAAATTTATCTAATGCAGAAGAATTGTTAAATCTTCTGAACAACTATGATATAACTCAAATATTTTTTGGACATATTCACGGTTATTACATAGGCAAATGGAAAAATGTTCCCTATACGGTAACTGGCGGCGCGGGTGCAGAATTGGTGGGTAAGAATCCTGATCATGATTTTTACCATTATATTAAAGTCCATGTGAACGATAATAATGTTTCATATGAGTTAGTTAAACTAGATTCACCAGATTTTAATTTCATTGACAGAGTATTCGCTGTATATACTTATACTCTAACATTGTCATTAATTTCTGGATTATATTACTTTTGATTTCAGCTTTAATTCTTTTAAATTTATATCTTAAAAGGTTTGATTATTTTTCCTTTTTCAAGAGATTTAAAAATAAATAAAATTCATTATTTCTGGAGGTGTTATATTGAAAGATTTTATACTTGGACTACTAATGGGAATAGCTAACCTCTTACCTGGAATTAGTGGTGGAACTATTGCTGCAATTTCAGGAAGATATGAAATTATTTTAAAAGCAGCATCAGATTTTGTTTCATTAAAATGGAAAAAAGAATCATTAAATGTCATAATATTTTTAGGTGCTGGAATAGCAACTTCTATAATATTATTATCAAAAATACTTTCAATTTTATTTGAAAAATATCCTGAATATTCATATGGTATATTTACTGGATTAATTATAGGAGGTTTATTATATTTACTAAATCAAATTAATTTCAAGAAAACTTCAAATATTTCTGTTATTACCATTTCTTTTATTATTTCATTCTTTTTATTAAAATTTGCTGAAAACTTCGAATCAACTAATGGAAATGTTTCTTTTTGGTATTTAATATTAGGAGGAATAGTTGGTTCAGCAACAATGGTATTACCAGGAATTAGTGGTTCTTCTATGTTATTAATAATGGGAATTTATAAGCCTGTAATTGATGCTATTTCTAATATTAATTTAAATATTTTAATACCTGTAGGTATAGGGGTTATTTTAGGTCTTGTATTGATTATTAAATTATTAGAAAAACTAATGGAAAAATTCCATGAACAAGTAATTGCGTTTTTAATTGGTTTAACTATTGCAGGAACTATATTAATATTTCCTATTACATCAAAATGGCTTACATATGTATTTTTTGTATTAGGAATTTTTATCTCAAAATATTTAGAAAAAATATTAAATGAATAATTAATAAATAAAAGAGGTGAAATAAATTGCAAGAGATTTTATTAGGCATTATTCAAGGTTTAACTGAATTTTTACCAGTTTCCAGTTCAGGACATTTAGCTTTATTTTCTAAATTGATTAATTTTGATCCAAATGTTTCGTTTTTTGCATTTCTTCATTTAATGACTTTTTTTGCTGTTTTATTATTTGTGTATAAAGAAGTGTGGTTTATTTTAAAAGGAATGTTTAGTGGTAAAAAAAATGCATGGAACTTAGCTTTAAAAATTATAGTATCTTCTATTCCTGCAGCTTTTATTGGATTAATGTTTGAAGAACAAATTAGTGAAGCTTTTTCATCATTAAAACTAGTAGGTGTATTTTTCTTGTTCACTTCAATAGCTATGATTTTATCAGATAGATTTAATGGTAAAAAAGATTTAATGAATATATCTTATATTGATGCAATAATTATAGGCTTATTTCAAGCTGCTGCTATTTTTCCTGGAATTTCAAGAAGCGGTTTTACATTATTTGGTGCATTACTTTTAAAAGCTAAAAAAGAAGATGCTTTAAAATATTCATTTTTAATGAGCTTACCTGTTACATTTGGCGCAGGATTATTAGAAATTAATAAGGTTAATTTTACTCCATCTGTTATAAATTCGGGAATTGCCACATTTATTTTTGGAGTTTTAGGTCTTTATATTCTGAAAAAAACTGTAATAAATGGAAAGCTTAAATACTTTGGATATTACACAATAATCGCTGCTATTATAAGTTTTATTGTTTAAAACTTTTATTCGAAGTGATATTATGAAACTATTATTAACAGGAAAAGTGGGTGTAGGAAAATCAACTATATTGAGAAATGCTATAAAAAAATATAATATAAAAAATGGCATTTTCACCCAAAAAATTGGTGAAAATGTTTATGCGTGGTTATTAAACTCATCAAAAAAACACATAATAGGAAAAAAATATAATTTTGGCATGCAAATAAATGAAGAAGGATTTAACGAACTTACTGACGAATTAAAAAATATAAAATTTCCAGATTTTTTTGTTATAGATGAAATCGGTTATTTAGAAGAAAAGTATCTCCCTTTTTTAATTGAATTGGAAAGAATTATTGAAGAATCAAAAAATTTTATAGGAATAATACGGCTATTTTTTCAGGAGAGGTATTACTTTTTGGCCAACTTACCCGTGATTGAAATAACAGAAGAAAATAGGAATAATATAGATTTATAAAAATAAAAGCTCCAGATTTCTCTGGAGCTTTTATGATGCCATATATCTATATGGAATCGGGGGATGGGGATTTCAAAATTATTATATCTTAGATATATTAATTTAATGTTACAATAAATCCTCGTTCTTGTATTTTTGGTTAATTTTAATTCTGTTTTTCTTTTAATGCTTTTAATACTTTTTCTGGAGTAATTGGCAAATCTTTTATTCTAACTCCCACAGCATTATAAACAGCGTTGGCGATTGCAGCTGGAGGTGTATCTATTCCAATTTCTCCAACACTTTTTGCGCCAAATGGCCCTGTTGGTTCATAACTATCAACTAATTCTACATCAAGATTTTTAATATCTACTCGTGATGGTATCTTATAATTCATCATATTATTCGTTAATAATCTTCCATTTTTATCGTATATAACTTCTTCATACATTGCCATTCCAATACCTTGAGCAAGTCCTCCCTCAACTTGAACTTTAGCAAGATTTGGATTTATTGGAGTTCCACAATCAACAACAGCTACATAATTTAATAAATCCACCTTACCTGTCTCTGTATCTACTTCTACCTCTGCATATCCAGCCATAAATGGTGATGGTGATTCATCTCCAACATATGATCCTGTTGTGCTTAATTGTTTTTGATTTTCATTATAATATAATATTTCTGCTAATTTTTGTAAAGTAATTTTATTATCTTTTGTTCTAATTTCTTTTCCATCAAATTCAACCTCTTCTATTGGTACCTCAAAGTATTCTGCTCCAGCTTTTATTATTTCTTCTTTCATTTTTTCAGCTGCTATTCTTACTGCATTTCCTGATACATATGTGGTAGATGATGCATACGCACCAACATCAAAAGGCGTTACATCAGTATCAGATGAATATGGTATTATACTTTCTGTAGGAACATTTAATACTTCTGCTGCTATTTGAGATAATATAGTATCACTACCTGTACCTATATCTGTAGCACCTATTAGTAAATTAAATGATCCATCTTCATTTAATTTTATTGTTGCAGCTCCCATATCTATTTTAGCAATACCAGATCCTTGCATAGCAATTGCCATTCCTACACCTTTAACTTTTTTACCTTCTTTTTTAGCTTTAAACTTATTTTCCCAATCTATTTTTTTAGCACCTTTTTCAACACACTCGTCTAACTTACAGCTTCTTACTATCATATCAACGCCTTCTCTACCTTCACCCATAATCTTGAAGATAGGAGATGTTTCTTTTTCTCTTATCATATTTATTTCTCTTAATTTCACCGGGTCCATATTTAATTTATAAGCTAACATATCCATTGCAGATTCAATCGCAAAGTTTGCTTGAATTGCACCATACCCTCTATATGCACCAGCAGGTGGATGATTGGTATATACTACATCGCCACCAAACCTTACTGCTTTTACCTTATTATACATAGGTAATACTTTGGACCCTGCGACCATAAAGGTGGTTAAAGCATGTTCTCCATATGCTCCTGTATCTGAAAGTCCTCTTACATCAATTACATTTATTTTTCCATTTTTATCTGCACCTATAGTTACATCAAATCGCATAGGATGCCTTGTATAAGTAGATTCAAAAACTTCTTTTCTTGTATAATATACTTTTGCTGGTTTTCCTGTTTTCAATGTAACCAGAGCAACATATGGCTCTCCGTGAATCGCTTGTTTCCCACCAAATCCACCGCCAACACGTGGTTTTATTACCCTTATCTTCTTTATTGGCAAATCCAATGCTCTTGCCAATATCCTTCTGACATGAAATGGAACCTGTGTTGATGTAACAACAACCAGTCTCCCTTGCATATCAATATACGAATAAGCTGCATGTGGTTCCATCATAACATGAGCTTGTGCTTGAGTATAAAATCTTTCTTTAACAACAACATCTGACTCTTCTATTTCTTTTTCTATATCCCCAATACTCATTTCATATGTAGCAGCAATATTATTTTTTGGATCTGAACTTACAAAACTTTCACTTTTATAATCTTTTTCAGGATGAATAATAGATTTTGATCCTTTACTTTTTTCAAAATCCAAAACAGGTTCTAATACTTCATATTCAACTTCTAGCAATTTCAATGCTTTTTCAGCTGTAAATTCATCTCTAGCAGCTACTACAGCTACTTCATCACCTACGTATCTTACGTATTCATCTAATATATATTTATCATATGGTGATGGTTCTGGATATCCTTGACCTGCTCTAGTAAAAATATTTCTTGGAACATTTTTATATGTTAAAACACATTCTACTCCTTCTAAAGATTTTGCTTTTTCAGTATTTATATTTTTTATTCTTGCAAATGCATGTGGAGATCTTAATATTTTTACAACTAAAGAATTTTTTGGTGCTAAATCATCTGTATATACTGGTTGTCCACTAACTAATCCATATCCATCAACTTTATTAATAGGTCTTTTTACTTCTTTCATGATCTCACCTCAAAATACTTTTTTATAGCTCTCATTTGTGGCATATATCCTGTACATCTACATAGATTCCCTACTAAATATTTTTTCATTTCTTCTTCAGTTGGATTCTTTAAATCTCTTTTCATTGCATATACATTTAAAATTAGTCCAGGACTACAAAAACCACATTGATCTGCTCCTTCATCTAATAATGCTTGAGATATAGCTTTAAATTCAGGATCATCTCTTAATCCTTCTATAGTTGTTATTTTATGTCCATCTGCCGATGCAGCTAAAACAGAACAAGATAGTACTGGCTTTCCATCCATTAGTACTGTACAAACTCCACATGTTCCTGTATCACAACCTTTTTTTACACTCATATAATCTAGTCTTCTTAATACATCTAATAAAAATTCTGAAGGAGATACTTCTACTTCTTTTAGCACATTATTTATTGTCATTTTTATTTTCATTTTATTACCTCCTCTAAACCTCTTTTAACAAGAACAGGCGCTATCATTTCTCTATATTCTTTTGATCCTTTGATATTAGTTCCATAATCCATTTCTTGAGCAGCAATTTTAGCAGCTTCTTCAATGTTATTATTTTCTTTTAAATAATTCATAGCATTAATAGCTAATTTTGCTACAGCAGGTCTAGCTCCTATTGCTATTCTATAATTATTATCTTTATCTACAGAAACTGCTGCATTTAAAATAGAAAAATCATAGAATGAATTTCTAATATTTTGGAATGAAAACTTTCTATTTTCATTTTTTATTATTATCTCCACTAAAATATCTTTTCTTATTCTTTCTTCTAAAAAAACTTCTAATGGCATTCTACCATTATTAAATAATACAATATCCGTATTTAATGCTAATAATGCTGTAATCAAATCAGAAAATCCTAATCTAGGAAAAATTGTTCCACCAATAGTCGCAACATTCCTTAGTTGAACAGACCAAATTAATTGAAATACTTCAGATAATTTACCATTAAAAGCATTCTTTATAATTTCACTTCTCTCTACATATCCTAATGGTGTAGCTCCGCCAATTTTTATTTCATCATTTTCTAGCTTTACATAATTTAGCCCTACATCTTGTAAATCAATAGCTAAATTTATCTTTCTAGATGATAATCTCATGAAAGCTCCACTACCTATAATTTCAGCACCTTCTACACTTAATAGTTTTTCATAAGCCTCTTCTAATGTTTTCGGTCTAAAATAATCTTTGATTTCAATCACCCTTATCACCCTTCCCTGAAATTTATTCTTAATTTTTATTTAAATTATAGTATGATTTTAACATTAAGTTCTTAACCATTTTTTTCCTATAATCAGCTGTTGCTCTAACATCTGTTATTGGATTAATCCTTTCATAATATTTTTCTGCTAATTCTTCAAACAATTCTTTGGAGAATTTTTTACCAATAACACCATCTTCTATATCCTTAAATCTAACAACAGTAGGACCTACAGAACCATACGCTATTTTTATTTCTTCTATAATTTCTCCATCTAACTTTACTAATACTCCTAAACTAATAATTGCAATATTCATAGCATTTCTTTTACCTACTTTTTCATAATAATATTTAAACCCTTTTCTTTCTTTTAATTCTATAGAATAAATAAACTCTTCTGGTTTTAATCTTAATCTGCCTGGTCCATCTATTAATTGGTGTATTCTCACTTTTTTATTTGACGGTTTTATTTCTGCATATCCATGGAATAAATAAGTTGCAAGGAGAAAATCCCCTGCAGGTGATGCATTTCCTATATTTCCTATTGGAGTAGCTCTATTTCTAATTTGAGGGGAACCTATTTGCTTTATTATATCTACTACCATAGGAAATCTATCACAAAATTCATTATTACTTAATAGATCATCATATGTAGTATTAAGAGGAATTCTAATTTTAGAACCATCAAAGGTTATTTCCTCTTTTTCTAATCCTTTTGTATCTATAACAACTTCTGGATTTATTACTTTTGCTCTCATTTTAACCATTAAATCGGTTCCACCTGATAATAACTTTGAATCATATTTCGCTTTTAATTCACTTAATTCATTTATTGTATGAGGTTTATAATATCTAAACATTATTTCTCACCTCTTGCAGCAAATTTTACAGCTTCTATTATTTTGGTATATCCTGTGCATCTACATAAATTTCCTTCTAGACCTTCCTTTATTTCTTCTTCTGAGGGATTAGGATTTTTATCCAATAATACTTTAGTAGACATAATAAATCCCGGAGTACAAAAACCACATTGTATTGCACCTTTTTCAATATATGCATCTTGAATTTTTGTATCTCCAATTTCATTTAAGCCTTCAAGAGTCCATACTTCTTGACCATCAAGTTCAACTGCTAATACCATACATGAATTTACGTTCTTACCATTTAATATTATGGTGCATGCACCACATTCTCCTTCCCCACAACCTTCTTTAACAGATGTCATTCTCATATCATCTCGTAAAAAATCAAGTGCCCTTTTATGTTCTAAAACATCAAATTCAACATCTTTACCATTTAATTTAAATTTAATTATCATATTCTTCAATCACCTCTCTAACAGCATTAATATCTGGTTTAACTCTTTTTATTTCAACAAATTTTTCTATTGCTTTTATATCTTTTAGACCATTTCCTGTTACTATTATAGATACTTTTGCATCTTTTCCTAATTTACTGGCAACCTTTTTTAAACCAGCATATGATGTTGCTCCAGCTGGTTCAGCAAAAATCCCAGATTTAACAGACAATTCATATATAGCATTTAATATTTCTTCATCGGAAACTGAAATGAAATATCCACCACTTGCTTTTATATATTTACATGCTTTAATTACATCACGCGGTTTTCCTACACTAATACTATCTGCTATTGTTTTAGTCTCTATATCATCAGGTATGAATGGTTCTCCCTTATCAAATACTCTTTTTATAGCTGCAGCACCTTCTGCTTGCACTCCGATAATTCTTGGTATCTTATCTATTAATCCTAATTTATAGAAATCATAGAATCCTTTATAAATTGAACTAATTACAGTACCATCACCCACACTTACAAAAACAAAATCTGGTATGTTCCAATTATTTTGAACCGCTATTTCTAATGCACCTGTTTTTTTCCCCTCAAGTAAATAAGGATTTATTGCAGAGTTTCTGCAATACCATCCTTTTTCTTGACCTATTTTTAATGAAATATCAAAAGCATCATCATAACTTCCATCTATTGGAATAACCTTTGCACCATATATAAATAGCTGCGATATTTTCGCTATTGGCGCAGATGCTGGTAAAAATATAAATGTTTTTAATTTAGTGGGAGCACTTAATCCAGCAAGTGAACTTGCAGCATTACCAGTAGAAGCACAATAAATAGTATCATAACCTTTTTCGTATGCTTTAGTTATTGCAATTGCAGATGCTCTATCTTTATATGATGCGGTTGGATTAGTTCCATCATATTTTATAGTTAATTCTTTTATACCTAAATTTTCAGCCATTTCTGGCATATTATATAACGGAGTTCCTCCAACATGTAATTTTGTCCTATAACTATCTTTTTCAATTGGTAAAATTTTCTCAAATTGCCATATATTATCATATTTTGAAAATTCTTCTCTACTTACTTTTATACTTTCATAATCATATATAACCTCTAATGTTCCTAATCTATCTCCACATATTGGACAAGTATATTCAACTTCATTAGGTTCATATATTTTATTACAACTAATACATTTTAATTTGTAATGCATTTTATTCCCCCTATTTTTTTTACTTTTCAACTATATTAAATTTTACATGATTTTATATTTATTTTAAACCTCGCTTAAACCTATTTGAGTTTGAATATATACAATAATATACAATTATTATAACTTAATGTAGATTTTTGCAACCATATAATATTAAATTCATAAAAAATTAACCCTTGGAAATCCAAGGGTTAAAAATATAATAGTCAGTTTTAACTTCTTGCAACATAATGTGTATGTAATATATGATGAGCAATTTCACTATTTGGTTCTCCTAAAAATTCTTCATATAATTTTTTAACTGCTGGATTTTCATGAGACTTTCTCAATTTAGAGTCATAGTCTATATCATATATTGCTTCCATTCTTTTTATTAAAACTTCTTCTGTTGAAGGGATAGGTTGTCCTCCACCACCTATGCACCCTCCAGGACATGCCATAAATTCTACAAAATGATATTCAACTTCTCCATTTTTCATCTTTTCAAGTAATTTTCTAGCAGCACCTAATGTATTAACAACAGCAATTCTTATTTTCTTTCCATTAATTTCAATCTCAGCTTCTTTTACTTTGTTCAAACCTCTAACTGCAACAAAATCTATCTTTTCTAATTCTTTACCTGTTAATATTTCATACGCAGTTCTCAACGCAGCTTCCATAACGCCTCCAGAAACACCAAAAATTGCAGCTGCTCCTGTAGTTATTCCAAATGGATCATCATATTTTTCATCTGGTAAGTTTTTAAAATCAATTCCTGATTCCTTTATCATTTTAGCTAATTCCCTTGTAGTTAAAACAAAATCAACATCACCAGCTAATTCTGGTCTATTCATTTCATATTTCTTTGCTGTACATGGCATTATAGAGACAACAATTAATTTTTCTTTAGGAATTCCTAGTTTTTTTGCATAATAATGTTTAGCAACAGCACCAAACATTTGTTGAGGAGATTTTGCTGATGATAGATGAGGCAAAAATTCTGGATAGTTATGTTCAATAAATTTAATCCAACCTGGACTACATGATGTAAATAAAGGCAATTTCCCTCCTTCTTTAAACCTATGAATAAATTCTGTACCTTCTTCTACAATAGTTAAATCGGCAGTAAAATTAGTATCAAACACTTTATCAAAACCTAATAGTCTTAAAGCCGCAACCATTTTCCCTGTAGATATAGTACCAGGTTCCATACCAAAAGGTTCCCCTAATGCTACTCTTACAGCAGGTGCAGTTTGTACTACAACAACTTTTTCCGGATCATTTATTGCATTCCAAACCCCATCAATATGATATACCTCATGCAATGCTCCTGTAGGGCAATTCATAACACATTGCCCGCAATTTGTACAATCTACATTTCCCATTCCTTCATTCATAAATGTTGTTACAATTGTATTCGGCCCTCTATTTGCAAATGTAAATATATTAACGCTTTGAATATTTGAACAAGCTCTTATACATCTTCCACATACAATACATTTCGTGGGTTCTCTAACTATTGAATAACTAGAAAAATCTGTTGGTAAATACTTTTCAACTGGAGGTATATTTATTTTTGTTACCCCTATTTCTTCAGCTATTGTCTTTAATTCACATGATGTAGCCTTTGGGCAGGTTAAACAATTTAGTTCACAACTTATTCCATGAGAAGCTACTATTAATTGCATAATTGTCCTTCTAACTTTCCTTACCTTCTCTGAATGAGTTTTTATTTTCATTCCTTCACTTATCTTTACTGCACATGATGGAACTAAAGTTCTTGATCCCTCTACTTCTACAACACAAAGCCTACAACCACCATACGGATCCATTCCTTCCACATAACATAACGTAGGTATTTTTATATTTGCTTTTTTAACTGCATCTAAAATCGAAATATCTTGTGGCATATCATATTCTCTATTATTTATATAAATTTTCATATTATATCACCTCTTCGTGGAAAAATTTATCCAAAACCGAATAAATAAAATTAACAGAAGACTGTCCAAAGCCACATCTTGCTGCAAGCAATATTGCTTCTCTTAATTCACCTATAGTCTTCTTATATTCTTCTTTAAAACCTTTTCTTTTTAACTTTAATAAAATTTCTTTTATATTCCTATTTCCTTCTCTACATGGAAAACAAGTCCCACATGTTTCTTTTACAAAAAAGTCTGATACATTAAGAAGAATATCAACTAAATCATGATCTTTCGAAACAACTATCATCCCTCCAGAACCTACAGAAGATCCTGCTTCTTCTAAATCTTCATATGTATATAATACATCTAATTCATCATTTTTAAGTATTGAAGTAGCTAAGCCACCAGGAACAACAAAACTAAGTTCCCCTCTTTCTCCTCCTGCTAATTTTACAATATCACTTAATGTTCCACTTCCAAATTCTATTTCATATACATCTGGTAATTTCACATCACCGCTTATAGAAACCAATTTAGTTCCCCTGCTTTTTTCCGTTCCTAATGTAGCATATATATTTTCATCATACTTCATTATCTCTGCAACTGTTGCTAAAGTTTCTACATTATTTACTATAGTAGGCATATCAAATAATCCTCTCTGTACAGGATAAGGTGGTTTTATTCTAGAAAAACCTCTTTTTCCTTCAATAGAATTAATTAAAGAAGTTTCATCACCACAAACATATGCTCCTGCACCCTTAATAAGCTTTAATTCAAAATCAAAGTTGCTACCTAAAATATTTTTACCTAATAATCCCATATGATATGCATCTTTAATTGTTCTTTCAAAAATATCAATAGCCTTTGAATATTCACCTCTAATGTAAATATATCCATAATTTGCTTTTACTGCATATGCTGCTATAATAATTCCTTCTAACACTTTAAATGGCATATTTTCTAACAAAAATCTGTCTTTAAATGTACCAGGTTCTCCTTCATCTGCATTACATATTAAAAATTTCACATCACTTTCTTGAGATAATGCAAATTGCCATTTTTTTCCTGTTGGAAATCCAGCTCCACCTCTTCCTCTTAATCCAGAATCGGTTATTTTTTTCACAATATCTTCCGATGTAAATTCCAATGATTTTTTTAATCCAATAAAATCATAATTTTTCATATTTTTATCTAAATCTTTCTTTAAAAATATTTTCTCTTCTAACATTTTCTCACCGCCTTATATACATTCTTTTAAAATAGAAATAGCTTGTTGCGGAGATATTTTAGTATAAACCTTATTATTTACTAACATAACTGGCCCTTCACCACAATGACCTAAACATTCTACAATTTCTAATGTAAATTTTTTATCTGCAGTTGTTTCACCCGATTCAATACCTAAATATTCCTTAATCGTTTCTACAACATTTTCTGAATTATTCAAATAACAAGATAAACTATTACAAACTCTTATCACATATCTTCCCCTTGGTTTAACATGAAACATTGAATAAAAGGATATTACACCATATAATTCAGATTTTGGCATATTCTTTTTTTTAGCAATTCTTATAATTTGTTCTTCTGGAATATAACCATACGTATCTTGAATATCGTGTAGTTCTTCTAATAATGTTTTTTCATAATATCTTTCCATTTCATTCACCTCCTTAATTTTATATTACTATTAAATCAAATAAATAACAAATTGTTTTATATTTAATGACAGTTAATTATTTATGATTATATTTATTAAAATATTATTTATGTAATATTTCACAATTTATTAATATAAATCAAAAAAAAACGAAGAGCAATCGCTCTTCGTTTTTTTTGTATTTAATTTGTTGTTGTTGTTGCATTTTGTGATTCTTGATATTCTTTCTCTGCTTCTTCGATCATTTTATCTATTCCAGGATATTTAGGATCTAATTTTTTAATTTCTTCTAAATATCCTATTTTTGAAAATTTATCTTGTGAGAAAATATCGTTAAAATCAATTAGTGTTTCTAATGCTTCAATTCTTGTTTCTGTAGAAGCTTTAGAATATGCTACTCTACTTAGATTAAAACTAATTTCTCTTAATTGTTGCCCAAAATATTGGAACATAGCATTTGCATCTATATATGATAAATATTGTTTATATGTATTAAATCTATTTTGTGAGTATTTTAGAGCTACTTCTGGATTTTCTGGAGCTTCTTGATAATAATATTCGATTGTTTTTGAAGAACTTGGATATTCAACAAATAATTCATCTAATACCTTTATCCTTTTTGCTTTTAATGTTTCTAATTCTTTTTCTGTTTCAACTTTTCCGTTTTTTATTTGTTCTTCTGTGTAATTTTTTAATTCTTCTTTTAACGATAAGAAATCTCTAGCATCTTCATATTTAAATCTTTCTTTTAATAATTTTGTATATTCTTCACCTTCTACTTCTTTCATTTTATTGCTAATTTCTTCATATTTTTTATTTATTTCATCTAATCCAAGATTTAAAATTTCTTGATCAACATCTTCACTTAATGTTATATATTTAGTGAATTTATCTAATCTGTCTTCTAATATAGTTTTTAATAATTGTGTTGTATTAATATATATTGCCATTTCATCTGTGGAAGTATCTACAGATATTTCCCCGTTTTCATCAAATATAAAATCTTCTAAATCTTTAATAAATTCTCTTATCTTTTCTTCATCATTTGATTTTTGTAATTCTGCATATTTATTATAATATTCTAATTTTTCATCAACATAATTCAATCCTAATTTTTCACTTTCTTTATAATCTTTAATCCAAGATATAAATTTTTCATCTTTTAATTTATTTTCAATTTCAGAATATATTTCTGGAAATTTATCCATTATATCTTCTGGTTTTTCAAATATTTTCTTATCTTGAACTCTAATCAAATGATAACCATAGTCTGTTTTTACCGGACCAACTAATTCACCTACAGTAGCTCCAAATGATGCATCTTCAAATTCCTTAACCATAGTATTATGTTTAAACCATCCTAATTCTCCACCACTTGTTGCATTTGAAGTGTCTTTAGAATATTTCGCAGCAGCATCTTCAAAAGATATTTCATTATTTTCTAACATTCCTTTTATTTTATTTGCTGTTGCCTCATCTGAAACTAATATATGTTGTGCTTTTACTTCTTCGTATTGAGTTTTTAAATCATTAAAATTATCTTCTAAATATTTTAATCCTTCTTCCTTTGAAATATTTGAAATATTATTTTTTACTCTGTCAAAAATCATTTGAGTTCTATATGCATTTTTATAATTAGATTTAATTACATTTCTCAAATTATCTTCTGATTGATAATAATCTAAATATTTTTTCCAATTTTCTTCATTTTCTTTCAATTTTGCAATTTGATCATCAATAAATTTATTAAATTCATTTTCAACTTCTTTATCTGTTGGTAATAATCCATTTTTCTCCGCATAATATTCTATTACTTTAATATCAAATAATTGATTTACAGAATTATATGTTAAAGTTATTTCATCAAAAACTGGATCTAATGTTTGACCATATGCAATATATTGTTGTCTTAGTTGTGATACTTCGTCATTTACTTCATAACTCATTATCCAATATGGATAATCTAGATCCGTTCCATCTTTTGTAATTATAGCAATTGCATCATCTTTTGATGGTTTTACATTATTAGAAACATTGTTTCTTGATGCCCCCATATATGTTGCTATTGACCACCAAATAATACCTGCAGTAAATAGTATAACTATTGTCCAAACTATTATTTTTTCCCATTTTACGAACCAATCTCTCATCTATAAACCCCCTCTAACCTTTACAATTTATTATATAGCCTAAAAACCGGGGGCAAGCCCCGGTTTTTGTTTTTATATTATCTTAAATATAGATCTTTTGTTACTTCTTCTAATTTTAATAATCTTTCCCATCTTGTATCTACATATCTTTGCATTTCAGCGATAATTTCTTTATATTCAGGATGTTGTAATGCCTTTCTAAATCTTCCTACTGATCTAATATATTCTTCTATAGGTTTAAAGTTTCTTGGTTTTCTTGTTATTTTATAAACCCCTCTATCTATTTCATATACTGGCCAGTATTTAGTTTCCATAGCTAATTTTGTAATTTGTGGTCCAGTACTTTCTGGAATTCTCCAGAATCTTACACATGGTGCTAAAACAGCAATAAATGCTGGCCCTTTATGATTCAAACCTTTTTCTACTTTAGCCATAAAGTCAAATGGATCTGATGTAACAGCTGTTGCTGCATATACATTTTCATGGGCACCAATAATTTCTACAATATTTTTCTTAAATTGAACTTTACCAGCTTTTTCGCTTCCTATTGGTTCTGTAGTTGCATCTGCACCTGGAGGTGTAGAACCTGATCTTTGGTTACCTGTGTTCATATACCCTTCATTATCGTATAAGATGTATAAGAAGTCATGTCCTCTTTCAACAGCTCCAGATAATGCTTGAAGACCTATATCATATGTTCCACCGTCTCCACCAAATGCTATAAACTTAATTGGTTTATCTGTTTTTACTCTTCCTCTATTTAACAATGATCTATATGCTGCTTCTGCACCAGAAATAGTTGCTGCAACATTTTCAAATGCATTATGAATATATGGAATATTCCAAGATGTAAATGGATAAATTGTTGTAGAAACTTCCAAACAACCTGTTGCTGCACCAACAACTGGTTCATATCCTAAAGCCTTTGCTGTCATTGTAGCCCATTTTGCTACCATTGGCGCATTACATCCAGGACATAATCTATGACCTTGTGTAAATGGCCAATCTTCTTTTTCTACCAAATTAATTAATTGTTTCATATTTACAGGCACTATTGTTCACCTCCATTATTCTTTTAAACCAAGATATCTTTCTTCGTTTGGATCTAAGTCACCTTTTAATGCATCTTCAAATGGAACTTTTAACATTGTAGGTGTTACATCTCTTCCACCTAAACCATATACATATGAACCAATCATAGGTCTATCTTTAGCTTCATACAATGCAGATTTTATTAATGAATATAATGGAGCTTCTTTACCAAATGACATTGCCCTATCAAGAACCATTATAGCTTTTCTTCCTTCTAATGCTTCTAATAATTCTTTTTTAGGGAATGGTGTAAATACCCATGGTTTTACTAAACCTGCTTTTATACCTTGTTCTCTTAATTCATCAACAACATATTTAGCTGTTGATGCTGCTGAGTTCATAACAATCATTACATATTCTGCATCTTCCATTCTATATAAATCTAAGAAATCATATTTTCTTCCTGAAATTTTTTCGTATTCTGCAAATACTTCAGGTAATGCTTTATATGCATTTTTTAAACCTTCTTGTTGTTGTCTATGATGTTCAAAATAATAGTCAAATAAATCTAATGGACCATGTGTAATTGGATTATCAACATCTAATAATGGGTATTTTGGTTCCCAAATACCAACAAAATCTCTTACTACCTCATCATCTAATAAGTCTACACCTTCAACACCATGTGATGTAATAAAACCATCTAGGTTAACCATTGCTGGTGTTAAAACTTCTTCTCTTTCAGCTAATTTTGTAGCTATTATTGTCATATCATATGCTTCTTGTGAATTTTCACAGAATAATTGAATCCAACCTGCGTCTCTTACTGAGTAAGCATCTGAATGATCACCATGAATATTAATAGGTCCTGATAATGCCCTATTAACAATAGGCATAACTATAGGTAATCTCATTGATGCTGCTATATATACAACTTCAAACATTAAAGCTAAACCATTAGCAGCTGTTGCAGTCATTGTTCTTGCCCCTGCTGCTGCAGAACCTACAACAGCACTCATTGCTGAGTGTTCAGATTCAACAGGTACCATAACTGTATCTACAATTCCATCTGCTACAAAGCCAGCAAAATATTCAACTATTGGTGTTTGTGGTGTTATTGGATATGCAGCTACTACATCTGGATTAATTTGTCTCATAGCATGAGCTACTGCAGCTGCACCAGTTACCGCTAATCTTGTAGGCATTTATACTCAACCTCCTTATTTCAAAAATTCCGTTTCAGGTTTCATTTCAATTGCGTTTACAGGACAAATTTCTGCACATGTTCCGCAACCTTTACAATAATTATAATCAAAGCCTAACATTTCTGTTTTCCCATCTTCTTTTACTCTACCATTAATTGCCATATCTGGACAATATAACCAGCATTGCATACAATTAATACATGCGTCTTTATTTATAATAGGTCTCATTATTCTCCATGTACCTGTATTGTATTCTCTTGCTGTAGCTGGTTTGTCAATAACTCCAGCGATAGGCATATCTTTCCAGCTATCATATTTAGGCATCGCCTTTCACCTCCTGATAACCTCTTTCAACAGCTCTTATATTAGCTTCTACAACTTCAGTTGAGAATTTTTTCTCAAATGTTTTCTTAACCTTATTTTTTATAACATCTAATGGAACAACATTTGTTAATTTTACCAAAGCACCTATCATAACTGTATTTGGAATACCTCTTTTTATTTCTTCTAATGCAATATCTGTTGCAGGAATTGTATAGATTTTTCCTTTAAATCCTGTTTTTTCTCTAACTTCTGCTGGAGTTATAACTGTATTTACCAATAATATTTTATCTTCTGATAAACCTAAAGTAATATCTGGTAAACCTAACATTGTGTCATCAAAAACTACTACTACATCAGGTGTTTCAATACCACTTCTTATCCTTATTGGAACTTCTGCTATTCTGTTAAAAGCTTTCATAGGTGCACCTGATCTTTCTGCACCATATTCTGGGAAAGCTGTAGAATATAATCCTGCCTCTACAGCAGCCTCTGTCAAGAATTGTGAAGCACTTTTTGCTCCTTGACCAGCTCTTCCATGCCATCTAATTTCAAAGTATTTTTCTGGCACTCTTATGCCCTCCTTTCAAAAGTTAATCGCAAAATGATGAAAAATCTATATTCTCAAAAATTTTATCCATCCACATATAATATTTTAACTTATTTTTATCACTTTTTCCACTATCAAGCATTGCATTTAGTTCAAAAAAACGTTTCACATGTGTTTTTATTCTGTTAACGGCATATTCAACTGTTGTCCCAGAACTAATAATAAAAGCCCAATCACTTGATTGTGTAAGCATTATCTCTTTTAACATCATATTTAAAATTTCTTTATTTTCATTATTTTTTTTCATTTCAAATATTTCTATCATTTCATGTATTGCCGGATAAATCCAATCATTATTTCCATTTATCCACTCTTCAAAATATCCATTTATCCCCCAAGAAGATTTTGAAGGTTGTAAAACTTGAACCTCTTCTAAATCTTTTATAACTTCTTTAGGTGTGGTCAAAGAAATCTCATCTGTATTATATAAATATTCAATTACTTTTTCTAAAAATATTATTCCTTCATACCACCAATGACCAAAAAATTCTGTATCAAAAGCATAAGTTAAGATTGGAGTTATACTTTCAAATTTATTTTTTAACTTATTAACTTGATTTAATCTTTTTTGGACAAAATCTTTAGCATCTTCTTTTACTGCAATATATGCTTCATCTATATCGTATAATAATTTATCATATAAACCTTTTTCTTTTCCTGTAATCTTATAATATTTTATTCCAGTATTGCATCTAACTCCACTTTTATCTATATAATCTTTTATATATTCATATTCTCTATCAAATCCAATATCTCTATAGAACTCCCTATATCTAGGGTCATTTAAATACCCTGTTTCTGGATCAAATATATCTATATTATTCTCTTTATCTCTTCCAAAAACAAAAACATTAGAATTTGTTATAACAGGATAATATACATCGTATATTGGATAAGGATTTCCATATATTAGTCCATGCTTCTCTACAAAAAAATATTCAATACCAAATTCCTTTAATTTCTCATCTAATCCTTCATAATAGCCCATTTCCGGCAACCAAAATCCCTTTGGATAATGACCAAAAGCGTTTTTGAATGTTTCTAACCCATATTTAATTTGATATTTTATTATTTCAGGATATTCAGCATATATTGGCAAAACTGCATGTGTTGCTGATGTTGTTATTAATTCCAAATAACCCTTTTCCTCATATTCTTTAAAAGCCAATAATATATTTTTATTATATTCTTTTTCAAAAATATATAAAATTTCTTTAAATTTACTAGCATAATAATCAGCCATTTTATGCTTAATTATTTCTTCATCCTTGGTTCTTTCATATTCTTTTTCCGCTAATTCAATTATTTTTCTTAAATATCTAATATATTTTTCTTGCAAATCTATACTATTTAACATTTCTATTAAAGTAGGAGAAAAACTCATAACTAATTTAAAATTTATCTCTTTATTTTCCAAATTTTTTAACACTTTTATAATAGGAATATATGTTTCTGTTATCGCTTCAAATAACCATCTTTCTTCCATAAATTCTTCATAATCGGGATGTCTAACATATGGCAAATGAGAATGCAATACAAAAATAATTTTAGAACTTCTTTGATTCATTTTTTTGTCCCCCTAGAATATAAATTCCAAACAAATGAACCTCCACCAGATATAGGAGGTTTATCTCCCAATTGATGCAATGCCATATTTCCTGTTGCTAAACTCGGAATTTTTTCAACAATATTAATATCAATTTTTTTTCTTATTTTTTTCTTTTTATTGGTCTTTAAATTAAATATTACTAAATTCTCAGACAACTGTATTTTTTCAGAAGGCATTTTTATTTTATTACTTTTTATTAATGATATAAAATTTTTTTCAAAGTCTAAATAGCCTATTTCTGCTATATATTCAACATTTGATTCAGGAACAAAAAAATAATAGCTTTTGTAATTTCTCAAATCATTATTTGATTCATATATTCTATTTATATCATCAAATGTATTTTCCTTTATTTCATAAAATCTCATTACAATCTTAATATTTTCAGGTAACTTATTTATCTTTTTATATAATTCCTTAGAAAAAAACCATTGGGCATATATCCAATGAGAATTAACACTTGTAATAATAAGTATATTTTTATTTAAGGGTTTGTCTTCAACAAGATTAATGTTTTCTATTGATATTTTAGAATAAGAGTTTGAGGTTTCCGTTATTAGTCCTTCTTCTTTTAATTGAATTAATTTACTTTTAATAACTTTTATTATATCTTTTTTCCTCATAGACCTTTTTAATTTTATACCCATATTTTTCGCAATATTTCTCAACTCTTGAATACTTGGCTCTTCACTATCCAGTAAATTAGAAAGCTTTTTATCTATAATCATTATTAGACCCCCATAATTTTTTTTGCCAAATAAATTGTATCATATATTTTTTTTTAGCAAACAACAGAATTACCAAGCATTCTTAAGATAATTATAAATAATAATATATAATAACAGAAAATCAAGATTAATAAAGATTGTCATTTTTTAACATTTTTGCAAAGAATTATGGGGATAACGTTCCCTTCTATTTTATTAATCGCTTCTTCTATAGTTGCACCACTTGTATAAACATCATCAATTAAAATATATGTTTTTTTATTTGACTTAATAAACTCAAATTTATTTCTTATTTGAATTTTCCTTTCTAAAAGATTTTTTGCATTTACTTGAGATTTATAATAAGCCGGATTTACTTTTAAATTATTACTTATATCAAAACCTGTCATATTAGAGAATTGTTTTGTAATTAACCTTACAGGATTATAACCTCTCTTTTTTAGATGGTTAATTGTTGACGGTATATATAATAATTCTGGTATATTTTCAAATTCTATTTTATAATATTTATATGTTTTATATATTAATTTTGCGAAAATTTTCGCAAAATGTACATTATTTTTAAATTTAAATTCTTTAATTAGTTTTGATATAGGCTCTTCGTATACAGTAGAAAAGTAAATTTTTATATTTCTTTTAATTATATACGATGGCATAAAAAGCGAGTCTTCACAAGACTCGCATATTAATTTGTTTAATAATATATCTTTTCCGCAAATTTTGCATTTATTAGGGAATATTTCATTCAAGAACACTTGGAACTACCTCAGGATTCAATTTTAATAATACAGTTAAAGCTGTCAATTTTAACGTTCCATTTTCATTTTCTTCTTTTAAAATATTATATGGAATTTCCCAATAATTATTTGCTTTTAATATTTTTAAAATATTTAATGCATTTTTCCTTAAATTCAATGGATACATTTTATTTTCTGCAATATGAGAAACCTCCATTAAAAACTGATCTGCTTTTAACTTTTTTATTATTTGTAATGCAAAATTCTTTCTTTTTATTGAAAGAGAATTTAAAAAATCCGGAACTTTTTCTAATAATGTATAATCTAGAAAATGCAATAAGTAAGATACCGCACCACTTAAAAATTCATCTTCAACTATATCTAATAAACTCCTAGCATAATCTACGTAATTCATATCATCTTTTTCCATTGCTAATTTAAATCCAAAATTTTTTATTTTTGAGATATCAGAATCAATAAATTTATCTATAACCCAATCTTGAATTATATCGTTTCCACATATTTTTTTCCCTTTATTAACTAATTCAAATAATATTTCAATATCTTCTTCTTCATCCATTTTTTTTGTAAAAAATGTTTTAGATATTTCACAGGGAAGGCCTGATATAAACTTAATTAATAATAATTTTATGTTTTTATCAGAATCATTATATATTGTACTAAAAGTATTAAATACAGTAACTGAATCATTTGACTCAAAAAATCTTTTTAATATTAATTTTTTTAGTGATATGGGTACATCTTCTGATAAAATTATTTCACTTATATTATCAGATGCATTTAATAATATTTTTATTTGCTGATTTGGATCATCTTTAAATTTATCTTTTATTTTATCTAAATCTTCAGGATAAAACTCTATAAAAGAATTTACTAATTGAAATCTCACTTTAAAGTCAGGATCCTTTGTCAAAGGATATATTGCTTCAATATCTTCGCATCCTAATGAAAGATATAATCTTATCGTTTCTTTTCTAACAACAGGAGATATATCATTAAATAACTCTTTTAAAATATCACAATCTAACCTTCCCATTTTTTCTAAATATTTTAATGCTGATAATCTAACATTTGGACTATTATCTTTTAACATCTCATGCATATGAGTAATTTCTACCCTTTGTTTTTGCAGTTCTTGAATAGACTTTGCTTTTACAGTAGATACTTTTGAGTCTAATAATTCTAAATATAATTTCATATTTTCTTGTCTTATTCTTTCTTGCAATATTTTATATGCTTCAATAATTGGATTAGCCATTTTACCACTCCTTGGAATAAATATTTAAAAAATAATCTTCAAATTGAAATTCTAACATATTATCTCTTTTATTTATATCAATTATTTTACCTGTATATAAATATTCTATTGTTTTTCTATTATATTCATCTATAAAAATCATTTTTAAATAATTAGAACTTTTTTCTAATTGCAGCTTTTCATTATTTTTTCTATAAAATTCAAAATATTTTTTGTACCCAATATCTTTAAATTTTACTGTATCAACCTTAATATCATCTCTTAAAAATCTAAATAAATTTACTAAAGAATTTTCAACATTAATTCTTTTAAATTCCATATTTAAAATTTCATCAAACATAATAATTGTCCTTGCAAAAAATGCAAGGACAATTATGGATATTATAGATATTAATATAATCGAAAAAGCTGCTTCTAACATTAAATACCCTTTTTTCATCTAATAGGCTCCGAAAAATATAATGAAAAATCTTTTCTTCCATTAATAAACCTAAATTCTAATTTCAAATCATCTATAAAATCATCTGGCGGTGGAACTATATAACTAATTTTAAAAAATATATAATCTGATAAATTTGTTGAATATGTTTCTTGAGATAATGGATAACCAAATCCTGCTTTTAAAGCAATATTTTCCAATTTAATTTTTAAACCAGAATACATTAAAAATACACTTCTATTTTCAGTAGCTTCTTCTGTTATTCTATCATTAAACCACGATATTCCAAAATCCACATTACTATATTCATTTATTTTCAAAATCGAAGTACTAACATCTAAAACTGTAATAAAAGAAAAACTAGGCGTACTAACATACGTAATATCGCTGGAAAATTCAAAGTTATTCTCTTCCAGCCCTAATCTTAATCCCATATTCCAGTTATTTTCACCAGTTAAAATAGACATACCTATATCAAAATTTATAGAAAAAGATATTATTGAAAAAACAATAAAAAAAATAAAAAGAATTTTTTTCACTATTTCACCTCAGGTTTAATATCCTCTAATTTATCTTTATTTTTCAATCTAACATATCCTTTTTCTATTTCTTTAAAAGCTATCGTTACTAAATTATTATCTGAAGTCTTTACTAAAGGTTTTGATGTAGAATCAAAACCATCTTCTTTTAATATTTGAACTCTCTTTGCAACCATAACAGGAATTGCATATTTAAATCCTATTTTTTTTATAATCTCATCATAATTAAAATCCATTGACATATTATTCCTCCTCCAACTTGAAAAATGAATATCTACCTAAATGTTCAGTAACTCTCTTTGTTTTAATTTGCTCAGCAATAAAAATAGATATTAATTGATTTATTGCTTCATTTAAATCTTCGTTTACAATTAGATAATCAAAATCATTTATTTTTGAAAGTTCCCATTTTGCATCTTCTAATCTAACTTTTAAATCATTTTCCTTTTCTGTACCTCTATTCATTAAACGTTTTTTTAATTCAGAATATGAAGGAGGCGCAACAAATATCAATACAGTATCTTCCGGCATAACTTTAATAATATTGAGAGCACCTTGAACATCAATATCAAGTACTATATTTAAACCTTCATTTATTTTTTCTTTAATATATTTTTTTGATGTTCCATATTTATAACCATGAACATTGGCATATTCTAAAAATTCATTATTTTCCACCATCTTATTAAATGTATTCTCATCAACAAAAAAATAATCTTTCCCATTTATTTCTCCTGGTCTAGGTGGTCTTGTTGTATAAGACACAGAAAAAATAAAACCATTCAATTTTGACATTGCATTTTTTATGATAGATGATTTTCCTACACCACTAGGACCACTAACTACATACAGTATTCCTTTTGTCATCTATTATAAACCTCTTTCCTAATCTTTTCTAAAGCAGATTCTACATCATAGAAATTTTGCATAAACCTTCCACTAATAGTTTCAGGTTGAATAGCACTTAAAATAATATGATTACTATCAGTTATTACTATAGCTCTTGTTTTTCTTCCATATGTTGCATCTATTAATTTTCCTTCTTCTTTAGCTATGTCCTTTAATCTTTTTAATGGTGAAGACTCTGGATTAACAATTGCTATTACTCTATCTCCTATAACCACATTACCAAAACCAATATTAATTAACCCGTACACAGTTTACACCTCCGATGTAATAATTAATATATTAATGAATATTTTGAACTTGTTCTTTAATCTTATTTACAAATAATCTTCCTTCTATAGATAATGCCGTAACTTCTTTCAATTTAGATTTTGAAGCTATAGTATTAAATTCTCTATGCATTTCTTGAGATAAAAAGTCTAAATTCTGTCCAATTGCTTCTATATTAGACGAAGATACATCTCTGAATTTTTTTACATGCATTTTTAATCTATCTATTTCTTCAGTAATATCTCCTCTTTCAAGAATTAATGCAATTTCATATTCTAGTCTTTCCTTGTTATATTCTATATCCAAATCTAAATCCTTTAAAGATTCTTTTAGTTTCTCCATATAATACAGTTTCATATCCTTAGAATATTTTTCTATTTCATTAGTTATGTTTTCTATCTTATCTACATATTCAATAATAACTTTGTATATTTTTTCACCTTCAGATTCTTGGGTTTCAATAACTTTATCTATTGCTTTAATAACAACTTTTTCTAAACTATTCCATATATCTTCTAAATCTTTTTCATCTATGGAATATCTCATAATTTCTTTAAATTTAACTAGTAATTCTAAATCAGGTAAGTCACTTAAGTGAAGATAACTAGCAAGTTCATTTAATGCATCATAATACGATTTAGCTAATGCTTTATCAATTTTTATTATGTCTTTTGGTTGAATTAATCTTATATCTATATAAACATTCAAAGAACCTCTTTTGAAATATTTTTTTAAAACATCATTTATTTTTAGTTCTAATGACGAATATATCCATGGTAAATTTGTTTTTATATTTAAGTGTTTACCATTTAATGATTTTATTTCAACTGTAAAGCTATAATTTCCTATATTTTCTTCTATTCTCCCATAACCAGTCATACTTCTCATAATTTCACCTCTTTTTATAACATTATACACCAAAATTTTTAAAAAATCAAAATTTTTAAGAAAATTTAATCTTAAATGTACTTCCTTTTCCCTCATCACTAATAACTTCTATTTTGGTGTAAATTTTTTCACTGATTCTTTTAGCAATAGAAAGTCCTAATCCAAAACCTTTATCTGATCTTGACTTATTAGATTTATAAAACCTCTCAAATATTTTAGATATTTCATGTTTAGGAATTCCGGGCCCCTTATCTATTATTTCTATTTCTTTATCATTAATATTAATAAATATCTCATCTTCTTCATTTAATTTTGTAAATTTTACTGCATTTTCAATTATTACTTTTAACATTATTGATAAATAGTCATCATTTGTTTCAACATATACATCTTTTAAATTTGTGTTTATTTTTATATCTTCATTTTTATACATAACAATAACTTTTTCAACAACATCTTTTAAGTTAACTTTTTTAAATTCTATATCTTCTTCTATTTTTGTTAATAACAATAAATTTTCTATCATTTCTTTTAAATAATTTGATGATTCTTTCATATTCTCAAGTGATTCATAAAAAACTTTTTCATCCTCTTTTCCCCATCTTTCTACTAATTTTATATAACCAATTATAGAAGTCAAAGGCGTTCTTAATTCATGCGATACATCTGATACAAATTGTTTTTGCAACTCATATCCTCTATTAATTTTTTCAAGCATAGAATTTATATTTTGAGTTAAATTGTGAAACTCAGAAAACTTTTGTTCTGGAATTCTTTTATTTAAACTTTCTACATTTATTTCTGATATTTCTTTCGAAATCTCCAATAATGGTTTCAAAGATTTCTTTGCAAAATAATACGAAATTAAGAATGCTATTATAATACTTAAAAAACCCAATCTTATAGCTAATATATTAAAAGTATTTAATAATGCAGTATATTCTAAAGATGGACCTCCTATAATCAAATCTGAATTATCAAAAATTTTAGTTTTAATAAATATATAATATAATTTATCTCTTTTAAAAACTGCAAATGGTTTTTTTATGTTATAAATTTCATCGTTTATTATTCCATATGGGTCGTTAATCACTATTCCATCTAAAATTACTATTTTATTTGATATTATACTATTTTTTAATCTCTCAGTATCTCTTAACATATTCATACTTCTCATCATAGCTCCCATTCTATCAGATGGAAGTGGTTGTGAAATTTTTTCAATCTCCTGCCTTAATATTAAAGAATATGATCTTACCGACATAACCTCAACAAAATATCTCATTGAAAGTATAATTGTTAGTAAGATTATAGCTATAACTATAGTATATATAAATGTTAAGTTCCAAACCACACTTGTTTTACTCTTCTTTAAAAACGTATCCAACACCTCTCACAGTTTTTATTTTTTTCCCTTCTTCGTTTAATTTTTTCCTTAAATAATTAATATATACCTCAACTAAGTTTATATTTTCTGGATCATCATAACCCCATATTTCTTCCAATAATTTTTCTTTTGAAACTACAGAATTTTTATTTAATACTAAATATTTTAACAAATTAAACTCAGTAAGTGTCAAATTTATTTCTTTTCCTTTAACTTTAACTTCCATTTTTTCTGGATCTATTTCAATACTACCAGCTGTCAAAACATCATGTTTTCCCAATCTTCTAAGTAATGAATCAATCCTAGCTAATAATTCCTCAATTTCAAATGGTTTTACTATATAATCATCTGCTCCTGTTTTTAAACCTTGAACTTTGCTTTCTAAATCTCCCTTAGCAGTAAGCATTATAATCCCAACATTATGATCATAATTTCGTATAGAATCCGCCACTTCCATCCCATCTATCTCTGGAAGCATTAAATCCAAAAGTATTATATCAGGTTTAAATTTTTCATACTTTTCTATTCCTTCTTTTCCATCATTAGCAACTTCAACATTAAATCCTTCATGTTTTAATTCTAATTCTAATAATCTTGATATACTTTTATCATCTTCTATAACCAATATTTTAAACATTCAACCACCTTCATTAATATGAAAAACCAACATATAACTCTTTTAATGTTGTTTGAATCATTAAATATCCTCCAAAACTTTCAAAGAAAAATTTAATACCATATTTTGTTGAAAAATCTAATTGCGAAGAAATTGGTTGTTCTATAATTATCGAAGCTTCTCTTTTACCAAAAGTTGCCATAACTGAGAATTTAGTTTCATTTTCTAATGTATCAATTAATGTACTAAAATCAAATGTACCTTTTAAGTCGTATAAATAATATCTTATAAATGGAAAATAAAATCCAGAATCAAATCCATATTTAATGTTATTTACCTCTTTAAATGATAAAATACCATCAAACCTACCACTTACATCTTCCAATGTTGGTATAACAATATCAAGCGAAAAAACTGATTTAGCCGAAAACGATGAAATCGTCATAATAATCAATACCATCAAAATTAAAAATACTTTTTTCATCATTTTAACCCCCTTATGTTATAATTGTTTTGATATAATAATTATAGTTTATATATTTTACAAATCAATTAATTATTCCAATCATATATACATTATTTATATTATAATAAACAAAACTTAAAAAATACTTAAGAGGTGATAATATGGAATTAAGAGGAACTACAATTGTAGGTATTAGAAAAAATGGAAAAACAGTAATTGCTGGTGACGGTCAAATAACTTTAGGAAACACTATTTTTAAAGGTACAGCAAGAAAAGTTAGAAGACTAGGCGAAGGTAAAGTTATTGCTGGTTTTGCTGGATCTGTCGCAGATGCACTTGCGTTATTTGAAAGATTTGAAACAAAATATAGAGCTAACGCTGGAAATCTTTTAAAAGCCGCAGTTGAACTTTCAAAAGATTGGAGAACTGATAAGGTTTTAAGAAAATTAGAAGCAATGTTATTAGTAGGCGATAAGGATTATTTATTATTAATTTCTGGAAACGGTGAAGTTATTGAACCAGAAGAAAATGTTATGGCAATTGGTTCAGGAGGGCCTTATGCTTTAGCTGCAGCAAAAGCATTAATGCAAAATACTGACTTAGATGCAAAAGAAATAGCTGAAAAAGCTTTAAAAATAGCCGGGGAAATTTGTATTTATACAAATCAAAATATTACTGTGGAGGTTATTGAATGAAGGAAAAGGTTTGGGTTGTAGATAATGAAATATTAAAAGATATTAGCTTTTATAATGGTTTTACAATTGTCGAACAAAATTCTCTTGAAAAAATATTTAACAATGCTTATTTTATAGATAGAGATATTGCAGAAATAGACGAATCTAAAAAACAAATAATACCATATGTAATTATTAAAAATGAAAAAAATCAAATTTTAGTAGTTCAAAGAACAAAAAAACAAACAGAAAAAAGGCTGCATAATTTATATAGTGTTGGAATTGGAGGTCATATTAATCCTATTGACAAAAATAATATTCCTGAAATAACTTTTTACAATGGTTTAAATAGGGAATTAAATGAAGAATTATATATAAATAATCTTAAATCTCTTGAATATGTTGGACTTATTTTAGATGATACAACAGAAGTATCTAGAGTTCATCTAGGTATTTTATTTATTGCATATGTAACTAGTGCAGATATAAAAGAAAAAGAAAATTTCAACGAATTATGGTTAAATGATTCAGAATTTGAAAACTTCAATGGAAATTTTGAAGGATGGTCTAAAATAGCTTTAAGAGCTCTTGAGGTGATTTAATGCTTTTAAAAGCATATGCAAAAGTTAATCTTTTTCTTGATGTAATATCAAAAAGGAATGATGGCTATCATAATATTTTAACATTATTTCATAGCATACCACTATATGATGAAATAGATATTGAATTTTCAGAAAGGGAAATGTTCACATCTAGTCCTATACTAAATTTTTCTTGGGAAAATAATATAATAAAAAAAGCTATTGATACTTTTAAAAAAATGACAGGTTATAATTTTGATTTAAAAATACATCTTAGAAAAAAGTTACCTCAAGGCGGAGGAATTGGAGGAGGAAGCGCCGATGCCGCTGCTATATTATCGTTTTTAAAAAAACATTTTAAAATAAGTAACTCGGATATTATAGAGATCGGATCAAAAGTAGGAGGAGATGTCCCATTTTTAATATTTGGCGGAGCTGCTATAGCAGAAGGTATTGGTGAAAAATTAACTTTTTTAGATCCTTTAAATTTAAATTTTGAATTCAATTTCCCAGGTATTAATATATCTACTCCAAAAATGTATAATGAAATTGATAATAATTGGGATAATTTAATAAAATTTGGAGATCCGTACATTTTATATAATGCTTTTAAAGAAAAAAACAAAGAAAAAATAAGAGAAAATTCTTTTAATATATTTGAACAAGTTGTTTTTAAAAAATATCCAAAATTAAAAAAAATAAAAGAAAATATGGAAAATGATTCTATAATATCTTTAATGAGCGGTTCTGGAAGCACTATATTCGCAATAAAATAATGAATGTTTAATTCTATTGATATCATTTAAATTAATATCCCATCCTTAGATGGGATATTAATTATTATAATCCTAATTTAGAATAAATTTTATCTATATTTCTTAAATAATAATTTGGAGTAAAGATTTCATCAAATTCTTCTTTAGTAAATAAATTTTTTATTTCTTTATCATTCCATAATAATTCCTTGAAATCTCTCCTTGTTTCCCAAGCTTCCAATGCATATTTTTGAACAAATTTATATCCATTTTCTCTACTTATTCCCTTGTCAATTAAGGATAATAAGACTCTTTGTGAATAAACTAAATTATATGATTTTTCAAATGTTTCTTTAATCCTATCCTCATTAACAATAAGATTATCTATGAGATATTGGGTTTTTTTAACCATATAAAAGGTTATTAATGTTGCATCAGGTAAAAATACTCTCTCAACTGAAGAATGAGAAATATCTCTTTCATGCCATAAAGATATATTTTCATATCCAGCTACAGTATAACTTCTGAGCATTCTTGCCATACCTGTCAATCTTTCACATAATATAGGATTTTTTTTATGAGGCATAGCCGAAGATCCTCTTTGACCTTTTTTGAAAGGTTCTTGAGCTTCTAAAACCTCCGTTTTTTGCAAATGTCTTATTTCAACTGCAATCCTTTCAATCCCCGCACCAATTAAAGCTAACACAGATAAAAATTCGGCATGTCTATCTCTTGGAACAACTTGAGTTGCAACAATTTCTGGTTTTAATCCCAGTTTATTTAATGCTATATATTCTATTTCAGGATCAATATTAGCATAATTCCCTACCGCGCCACTCAATTTACCATATGAAATATTTTCAATTGATATTTTCAATCTAGATATATTTCTTTCTAATTCAGCTAAATAGGATAATAATTTTAATCCAAATGATGTTGGTTCAGCATGCACACCATGTGTTCTACCAACTGTATATAAATATTTATATTTAATCGCCTTTTCTTTTAATATATTTGATAATACGATTAATTCTTCTAATATTAATTCACCAGCTCTTTTTAATCCCAAAGATAATGCTGTATCAACTATATCAGATGATGTTAACCCTTTATGAAAATATCTAGCTTCATCCCCCATATTATCTGTTATTGATTTTATAAACGCTATAACATCATGATCAACAACACTTTCAATTTCTAATATTTTTTCAACATCAATTTTAGAATTCATTCTAATTTTCTCAGCTGTGCCTTTTGGAGCAATTCCCATTTCTTCAAAAGCTTCTATTACTGATAATTCCACCTCTAACCATCTTCGAAATTTTTCTTCTTCACTCCATATATCCTTCATAGGAGACAATGAATATCTTTCAATCATGCGCAACCTCCTAAAAATAAATTATTTTCAATTAAATAATTTATATTACAAATATCCATGTGCCCTGGAAAAATAATAGTTTTTCCTTCCTTACTTTTTATGTATTTTTTAAATTTGTCTATTGATTTAAACATTAATTTCTCATCTCCATATGGCAAATCAGTTCTCCCAATACTATTTGAGAAAATAAAATCTCCTGTAAATATAAAATCTCCAAAGTCATATACCATAGATCCAGGTGTATGCCCCGGAAAATATGTAGCAATGAATTTTAAATCTCCAATATTATGATACCCTTCATATATTATGTTATGATTAACTTTAAATTCAATTTCCTCATTAATAAGATAAATCAAATTTTTTGCAGGATTTTTTAATCCTTCCTCTTCTTTTTCTGGAATAAAAATATTAAAATCTTTTAATTCATTCAATCCATATATATGATCAAAGTGTGTATGTGTAATTAATATCCCCTTATTTTTATAACCTTCTATATCTAAATAATTATTAATAATATTAATTCCTTTACCTGGATCAATTACAATTATTGTTCTATTTTTTTGTATAATATAGGAATTAGTACCAAAAGGTGGTAGTATAAGCATATAAACTTTAATATCATCTTTAGAATAAAAAGGGATTAACTTCATTAATCATCCTCCTGATTATTATCTGTTATTCTTTTTAATAACTCAATTTTTTTCTTTTTCATTATTTCCATCTTTTTTCTTGCATCTTCAAAAATACCCTCAACACTTTGATCTTTATATTCAATAATACCATAACTTATTGAAATTTTATACTGCTTATCACTAGTTATATTAAATTTTTTTAAAGCATCTACAAATCTTTTTAATATTTTTTGTGCAATTTCAATATTTACTAATCTCAATAAAATTAAAAATTCATTTTCATCAATCTTAAATATAAAATCTCTCTCTCTAAATATTTTTTTCATAACTTCAACCAATGAAATTATAGCATCATTAGCCTCATTAACCCCAAATTTTTCTAATATGCTATTGTAATTATCTAGTTCTAAATATATTACACTAAAATTCTCTTTATTCAATATTAACTTCTGTATTATTTGAATAGACCCCTTCTTATTAAATAATTTTGTTAAATCATCTTTTAATGCCATATCATATAGCAAATCTTTTTCTTTTTCTATATTTAATAATTTTTCCTTTAAAATATTATATTCCTTTTCTTCAATTTTCAATTTTTCTATTAAACTATTCACTAAATGAGTATAATATTTTATTAAAGTATCTATTTCTAATATATTTGTTTCAAACTTTTCATCTATTTTTCCATCTTCAATATTCTTTATTAATTTTAATAATGGTCTCTCTATCTTTTTGGTTATATTACTAAGATATAATGTTAATAAGAATATTATAAAAAATATTATTATTAGAAGAATAAAAATTATAATATTTTTCAATCTAACTAAATTTGATAAATCAATACTTATTTTTGTTAATACAGAAAAATTAAATTCTTTACCTTCAATAATATCTGGAATCCATTTAATATATACATAAGAATATTTACCATCAGAGCTTTCTTTTAAGTAATATGTTTTTATTTCACCTTTAGAATATTCCAAATTATTAAAAATATCTTTATCTTCATCACCTAAAAACGGAAAATCTAAAGAAAAAGGTATAAAAGAAATATTGTAAGTATAAATAGATTTAATAAAATTTAAATTAATTTCAGAGACTGTTTTAGGAAAATTCGGTATTGCTCTTTCATCAATTAATACACCTATTTCAAATATATTACCATCATCCATTTTTAAATATCCATAAATCCTTGGATTATTTGTTTTTATTTCAAAAGAAATTCCTTCAATATATTTATTAGTTTTATTTAATTCCTCTATTAAGTTATTCCAATAATTTGGTACTCTATTAGCCAAATTAAGTCCCAAATCTTTTTCATAACTTGTTTCAATAATTATTCCATTTTTATTTATTATATAGTAATCAATTCTTTTAAAGATTCCTACTTTATTTAAAATTTCTATTATTTCATTTGAATAAAACTGTTCATTATTTATATAATTACTATATGATTCATCTAATAATTCTGATATAATATTTTGGTATTTTGTACTAAAATATTCAAAATATTTCATGTTTTTATTATATAGATCAGATATAGATTTAACAGAATTTTGTATAGTAGAGTTATATATTTTTTTAAATAAAATATTTGTAGATATAAATATTGATATAATCATAAATATTCCCATAAAAAATATTATTACAATAGAATTTGTATATAATATATTTCTCAAATATTTTTTATTCACTATAACACCCCCATCAAATTTATTATACAATAAAAATTTATTTTTTTCTATTTAAAATAATTTGTTTACAATTAATTAACCTCAAAATTGTTTTAATTTTATTACTTGTACGAAATCCTTTTTTGACCTAATTTTAACAGTATTAAGATAAATTACATGTATAATATAGTATGAAATATTATTAAAAAGGAGTGTTGAATATGCAAAAAGAAATTTTATCAGAAGAAAAAAACGTAAAAAGATTTTTAGTTAAATTTGATAAAAAAGATATAGAAAAAGCTGAAGATCAAATCGTTAGAGAATTAAACCAAAGATATACCTTTCATGGTTTTAGAAAAGGTAAAGTTCCAAAGAATGTTATGAAAGTTAAATTTGGCGAAGATTTTATAGAAATGGTTAGAGAAGTATTATTGGAAAAAGTTGAAGCAGAATTTAAAGATGAAAAATTATTATTTGGACCATATGTTGAATCATTTGCTTTAGATAATGGTTTTGCTGAAGTGGAAATATTAGTACATGAACACCCTGAAGTTATATCAACAAAATTCGAAGAAATAAAGGTTGAAGTTCCAACAGAAAAAGAAATCGTTGAAAAATTTGTAGAAGATAGAATAAAAGAATTATTAGAAGAAAATCCAATTTTAGAAGAAAAAGATTCACCAGCAGAAATTGGCGACTTAGTAAAAGTTAAATATAATGTTTTAAATGAAGAAGGTAAAGAATTATTTAAAGATAAAGAAAGCGAATATGTATTATACGAAGAAGATAAAAGACCTATGGTTACAGATTTAATAGGAAAGAAAAAAGGCGATTATGTTGAAATCAATAGAGAATTCGAAGATAAAAAATATATATATCAAATTAATGTAGAAGGCGTATACAAAAGAATTATCCCAGAATTAAATGATGACATAGCAAAAACATTAGATACTGAAATAAATTCAGTTTTAGAATTAAAAGAAAAATTATCTAATGAAGGTTCAGAATCATTCAAAGCTTGGAAAGACGATTATATTAAAAATTATATAATTTCTCAATTACATAAATATGTTGAAATTGATGTAGCCGAAGAAACAATTGATGATTTTGTTGAAAAATCATTAGAAAGAGCAAAACAATCAGAAAAATATGAAGAAGAAATTGAAAAACATGGTGGAGAAGATAAATATATCGAAGAATTAAAAGAACAAGCTATTAAAGCAATAAAAGAAATGACAATTATAAATAAAATCGCTGAAGAAAACAATATAAAAGTTGAAGAGAAAGAATTAAGTGAAGCTATACATTCTTTTGCTCATATGTATAGAATACCTCATGATAAAGCTAGAGAAATTATATACTCAAATGCAGAAATTTTAGGTAATTTAATGTGGGATATTTTAAGCAGAAAAGTTGCTGACCATATATCAAAAAGCGTTGAAATAGTTGAAGTTGAAAATTTTGAAGAAAAACAAAATGAAGAAAATTAATTAAAACAGGGACTAGTTCCCTGTTTTAATTTAGAAGAGGTGATTTAATGAATATAATTGATGTTATTTCTAAAGATTTAAAAGTAAAAGAATGGCAGGTTAAAAACACTGTTGAACTATTGAACAATGGAAACACTATCCCTTTCATTAGTAGGTATAGAAAAGAAGCTACAGGAAATTTAAAAGAGGAAGAAGTTAGGAAAATATCTGAATTACTTCAATATTATTCAGAATTAGAAAAAAGAAAAGAAAGCGTTATTAAATCTATTGAAGAACAAGGAAAATTAACAGAAGATTTAAAAAATAAGATTTTAAATGCAATGAAAATGAGTGAAGTTGAAGATTTATATTTACCGTATAAAAAAAGAAAAAAGACTAAAGCAGATATTGCTATAGAAAATGGTTTAGAACCTTTTGCTCAAAAATTGTTATTACAAGAGATAACAAATATTAAGGCAGAAGCAGAAAAATATATAAATGAAAATTTTAAAACGATAGAAGAGGTTTTAGAAGGCGTTAAAAATATTATAGGTCAATATTTTGCCCACAATGAGAATATAAGACAAACTTTAAGAAATGATCTTTTAAAATACGGAAAAATTGAAAGTAATAAAAAGAAAAAATTTTTAGAAGAAAAAACTAAATATGATACATATCATGAATTTTCTCAGGAAATTTCTAAGATCCCAAATTATAGAGTTCTTTCAATAAATCGTGGAGAAAAAGATGGCGTATTGTCTGTAAAACTTATTATTGAAGATAAGTATATTGAAAAATTATATAGAAATTATTTAACTAAATATGATACAAATAATGAAATAATTAAAGAAGGTCTGGATTATGGTTTTAAAAATATGTTATTCCCTTCAATTTCTAATGAAGTAAGGAATTTATTAACCCAAAAAGCCGAAGAGAGTTCTATTGAATTATTTTCAAAAAATTTGAAAGAATTGTTATTAACCCCTCCGCTAAAAAACAAAAGAATTTTAGCAATAGATCCTGGATATAGAACCGGATGCAAAGTTGTAGCTTTAGATGAATCAGGTAAATTTTTAGAAAATGCTACTATTTATCCAGTCCCACCTCAAAATGATTTTGAAAATGCTGAAAAAATTGTTTTAGATTTAATTAAAAAATACAATTTAAATCTAATAGTTATTGGTAATGGTACAGCTTCGAGAGAAACTCAAAAATTTATTGTTGATACAATCAAAAAACATAACTTAAATTTAAAATATATTTTTTCAGATGAATCTGGAGCTTCTGTTTATTCAGCTTCAAAATTAGCAGTAAAAGAATTTCCAGATTTAGACGTTACAGTAAGAGGAGCAATAAGCATTGGAAGAAGAGTTCAGGACCCATTAGCTGAATTTGTTAAAATTGATCCAAAATCATTAGGTGTTGGTCAATACCAACATGATATGAATCAAAAATTATTAAAAGAAAAATTAGAAAATACTGTAGAACATGTTGTTAATTTAGTTGGTGTAAATTTAAACACCGCTTCTGCTGCATTACTTCAATATATTTCTGGAATAACCCCTAAATTAGCAGAAAATATCGTAAAATACAGAGAAGAAAATGGTCCTTTTAATTCAAGAGATGAACTGTTAAAGGTAAAAGGATTTGGCCCAAAAGCATTTGAACAATCTGCAGGATTTTTGAGAATATTTGATGGCAGTAATCCTCTAGAAATAACAGGAATACACCCAGAAAGTTATGAAAAAACTGAAGAATTACTCACTTTTTTAGGGTTTAAAAAAGAAGATATATTGAATAGTGAAAAATTACAATTAATTAGAAATGAATTAAATAAATATATGACTAATGAAAAAATAAAAGAATTATCAAAAAAAATTGGTATTGGTGAATATACATTAAAAGATATTATTTCTGAATTACAGAAACCTGGAAGAGATTTAAGAGATGAATTACCTCAACCATTATTATATGATGATATATTGACTTTTGAGGACCTAAAAGTTGGAATGATTCTTCAAGGAAGAGTAACTAATATAACAGATTTTGGAGCTTTTGTGGATTTAGGAATTAAAGAAAATGGATTAATTCATAAATCTAATGTTTCAGATAAATTCATTAAACATCCTTCAGAAATACTAAGTATTAATCAAATTGTTAATGTTGAAATTTTAGATATTGATAAAGATTTAAAAAGAATTAATTTAAAACTCAGATAAAAATAGCCCTTGCGGGCTATTTTTATTCACTAACCTCTTCTTTTACTCTAATTAATAAAACACTTCCTATTAAAAATAATATGCTTATACTCAAGACTCCAAATCTAGAACTTTTTGCAATTTGTGAAAAAAATCCTACTAAAAACGGCCCTAAAATAGCTGCAAACTTCCCAAATATATTATAAAAGCCGAAGAATTCAGCAGATTTTGATTTTGGAATTAATTTACCATACATAGATCTACTTAACGCTTGAATACCTCCTTGAGATGTTGCAACAAGTATTGCTAACACCCAAAAATCAAATGTCGAATCTAAAAAATAACCATATATTGTTATCAAAAAATATATTATAATTCCTATAAAAAGCATTGTTTTTACATTCCATCTTTGAGCTAATTTACCATATATCAATGCAAATGGAAAAGCAATTATTTGAGTTGCTAATAAGGCTAATAATAGTTGTGTAGTTCCTACTCCAACATCTTTACCATATACTGTTGCCATTTTTATTATTGTCCCAACACCATCAATATAAAAAAAGTAAGCTAGTAAAAATAGAAATATATTTTTATATTTTCTAATTTCTTTAAATGTATCAACAATTCTAAAAAAACTATCTTTTATTGGTGTAGTGGATGATTCTATATAATATTTTTGTTCAACATTTTTCAATATTGGAATAGAAAATATTAACCACCAGAAACCTGTAATAACAAAAGATATTTTTGTCGCTGCCAATACGCTTTCTAATCCAATTAACTCAGGCTTCATTATTATAGCCATACTTATTATAAATGGTATTGCACTACCAATATATCCCCAAGCAAAACCACTAGATGAAACCCAATCCATTCTTTCATTATTTGTAACGTCAACTAATAAAGAATCATAAAATATATTAGCACCAGAAAAACCTATTGCTGAGAAAACATAAATTATTATACACTTAAGCCAGTCACCTTCACCAACACTTGTTAATAAAAATGTCGATATAATCCCCATTATCCAAAAAAAAGTTAAAAATCTTTTTTTGTAATTTTTATAATCTGCTATTGTTCCTAAAATAGGAGCTAAAATTGCAACTAACAATGTAGCTATTGTATTACCATATCCCCAATAAGCAGTAGATAAATAATTTTCTACTCCTTTAGCAGCAACATCTTTAAAAAATATGGGCAAAACTGCAGTAATTATAACTAAAGTATATGCAGAATTAGCCCAATCATACATAATCCAACTTTTTTCTTCTTTTGTCATAATATCCCCCCATAATAAAATTTAATTTCTATAATTTTAAATATATTATACCATTTTTTAAAATCTATATTATATTGCTTTGTAATATTTTGTTAACTTTTTTCATTTATTATTATATAGCCTAATTTTAAACAGGGGGTGCAAAATGCTTGATAGAAAAACTTTTGCAGAAATTAATATAAATAACTATATTCATAATATTAATTTTATAAAAAATAAAACTAAAACTGAAGTTATTCCTGTTTTAAAAGCTGACGCATATGGCCATGGTGCAACTCAGCTTGCAAAAGTAGTAGAGAATATTGGTATTAAATTAATTGCCGTTGCTTTTTTAGGAGAAGGTATAAATATTAAAAAAAATGGAGTTAATATAGAAACATTAGTGTTTAACTATGCTACTCCTAAATCGATTAAAGAAAATATTGATGGATACATATATACTATAGGCTCTTTAGAGCAATTAACAGAATTAATAAATTTTTTTGGAAAAAATATTAAAAAAATAAAATTCCATCTTAATATTAATACCGGTATGAATAGAATGGGAATAGATATTTACAATTTAGATAAAATTATATCTTTAATAAAAGAGTATAATATTAATATTCATGGTGCATATTCTCATTTTGCAACAGCTGATAACTTAGATGATTTTATTAAAGAGCAATACAATAATTTTATATCAGCTATTAAATATATTGAAGATTCAAATATAAATATACCCGTAAAACATATTTGTAATTCTGCTGCTTCATTATTTTTCCCAGAATATTCATTAGATTATGTAAGACCTGGAATAGCTACATACGGAATGCAACCTTCTGATATTAAAATAGAAAAAGAATTGAAACCTGTTTTAACTTGGAAAAGTACCGTTGCAAGAGTTGGTTTATTAAAAAAAGGCGAAAGTGTAAGTTACGGAAGAACTTATTTTGCAAAAGAAACTATCCCAACTGCTACAATACCAGTTGGATATGCAGATGGATATTTTAGACAATTATCTAATAAAGGATATGTTTTAATTCAAGGTAAAAGATGTAATATAATTGGAAGGGTTTGTATGGATCAATTTGTAGTTGAAACCACACAATTAAATAATGTAAAATTAGGTGAAGAAGTAATATTAATAGGAAAACAAAAAGATAATATTATTTCAGCAGAAAACCTTGCAAGTTTAGCTGGAACTATTAATTATGACATAACGTCAAAAATAACAAAAAGAGTACCGCGCATATATATTGAGGAGGAATAACATGAATAATGGAGTAAATTTAGGTGATTTATTAAGAGAAAAAGGACAATTAACGGATGATTTAATAGATGACTTTTATATCAATGATTTAAAGCCTAATGATTTTAAAGAAATTGAAGGTAAAGTAATTAGTAAAAGATTACAAACAACGAAAGATGGTAAAGATTTTTTGCTTTTTACAATTTCAGACAAAAGCGGCACATTACGAGCTATTGATTGGTTTAAAGCTAAGGAAAATTCGGAAAAGATAAATATAGGGGATATCATAAGAGTAAAAGGTAAAATTGTTGTTTTTGAAAATAGATTACAATTAAATGTTGAAAAAGATTATAATATACATATTTTGAAGGATAATGAGATTAATCCTGAAAAATTTATTAGAACATCCAATAAAAATATATCTCAATTAAATGAAGAATTAAAAAAAATTATAGATAATATAGAAAATAGTTATATAAAAGAATTATTAGAATATATATTTATAAAAGATAAAAAATTTTCAAATGAATTCCTTTACGCCCCTGCCGCTATTAATGTTCATCATGCATATAAACATGGATTAATAGAACATACTATAGATGTTGCTAATTTATGCAATTCCATAGCAGAAAATTATGGTAATATTGTTAATAAAGACTTATTAATAGCTGGTGCTTTACTTCATGATATTGGAAAAACTAAAGAATATAAGATTACTCCTTCTGGTATAGAAAAAACTAATGAGGGAGAATTAGTTGGGCATATTGCAATTGGAATACATATAGTTTCTGAATATTCTAAAAAAATTGATAAATTTCCTAAAGATTTATTAAATGAAATACTTCATATGATAGCTTCACATCACGGCGAATTAGAATGGGGAAGTCCAATTTTACCAAAAACAATAGAAGCTTTTATTTTGCATTTTGCTGATAATTTAAGTTCCAAAGTTAATCAAATTATAAATCATATATCTGAATCTAATAATGACGAATGGACAGATTATAATAAAAATCTTGGAAGAAAGATTAAAATTACTAAATTGGAGGAAAAATAATGCCAAAATCACCAAAAAATGTCGTTATTGTTGAATCTCCAGCAAAAGCTAAAACAATTGAAAAATATCTTGGTTCAGATTATAAAGTGGTAGCTTCGAAGGGACATATAAGAGATTTACCACAAAAAAAATTTGGTGTTGATATTGAAAATGGTTTTGAACCAGAATTTGAATTAATGCCTGGAAAAGAAAAGGTTGTTTCAGAACTAAAAAAAATTGCAAAAGGAAAAAAAGTTTTTTTAGCTCCTGATATGGATAGAGAAGGAGAAGCTATTGCATGGCATTTAAATTATTTATTAGGACTTGATGAAAATGATGCAAATAGAATTATCTTCTCAGAAATTACTAAAAATACTATACAAGAAGCTATTAAGAATCCTAAAAAAATAGATAATAATAAAGTTGGTGCTCAATTAGCAAGGAGAATTCTTGATAGAATAGTCGGTTATAAAATAAGTCCTATATTATGGAGAATATTAAAAGATTATAATACTAGCGCTGGTAGAGTACAATCTGCTGCTTTAAAATTGCTAATTGATAGAGAAAGAAGTATTTTTCAATTTAAACCTAAGGAATTTTATAAAATATATTTAAAATATTTGGACCAAAATATACCTTTAATAAAAATAAATAATAAAAAATTTAAGAATGAATCAATAAACGAAAAAAAGAAAAATGAAATAATAAAAGACTTAGAAAACACATCATTTACTGTAGAATCTGTAAATGAAAAAAAAGCAAAAAGAAACCCTCCACAACCTTTTATAACTAGTACTTTACAACAAAGTGCCATTTCAAAATTTGGTTGGACATCAAAAAAAACTATGCAAATTGCTCAAAAATTATATGAAGGTGTGGAAACTTCAGAAGGCCCAATTGCTTTTATAACCTATATGAGAACAGACTCAACTAGAGTATCAGAAGAAGCAAAAAATAAAGCATACGAATATTTGAATAATAATTTTGGAAAAGAATATACTGGTAATTTTAAAACAAAAAAATCATCAAAAAAAATACAAGATGCTCATGAAGCTATTAGACCCACTGATGTATTTATAGATCCACAAAAAGCAAAAAAATTATTATCAGGAGATAATTTAAAATTATATACACTTATTTGGAATAGGTTTATTGCATCACAATCTTCATCTTCTATTTATTTAGAAAAAACATATTCTATTTCTGATTCATCTAAAAAATATACTTTTGAAGCTGTAGGGAGAAAAAGAATTTTTGATGGATTTGAAAAATTTTGGCAATCTTCTACAACTGAAAAAGAATATGAAATACCAGAATCTGGTATTTTAGAACCAATAAAAATATTATCTGAAAAAGATAAAACAAAACCACCCGCAAGGTATACAGAAGCTTCATTAGTAAAAGAAATGGAAGCTAAAGGGATTGGGAGACCTTCGACTTATTCAACAATAATAACAACGTTATTAAATAGAAAATATGTAATTAAAGAAAAGAATAATTTAATTCCCACGCTTGTTGGATTTATAGTTTCTGATCTTTTAGAAAAAAATTTCCCTGAAATAGTTGATATACAATTTACAGCAAATATGGAAGAAAAACTTGACAAAGTTGAGTCTGGTGAAATAGAATGGAAAAAAGTTTTAAACGAATTTTATAACGATTTTGAAAAGTTCCTATCTAATACGGAACAAAAAATGAAAGAAAAAGCTTTAGATTTTTATTATAAATCTAATATTAAATGTTCAAAATGCAATGCTGAAATGGAGCTGCAATTTGGAAGATTTGGTTTATTTCTAAAATGCCCTAATTGCGATGATAATAAAAGCTTACCTAAAGATGCTCTTGGTATTACTTTAGACAACATTGTGTATATTGATAAGGATATTATTTCTAGCTCTGAAAAAGGAAATGAGGAAAAAACTGGAGAAAAATGTCCTAATTGTGGTGGAGACTTAATAATAAAAAGAGGTAGATTTGGAAAATTTATAGCTTGCTCAAATTATCCAGAATGCAAATATACAGCCCCATTGCCCGCTAGGGGAAAATGTCCTAATTGTGGAGGAATTGTTCATAAACTTAAAAGTAAAAAAGGAAAAATATATTATAAATGTTCAGAATGTGAAGAAATGTTTTGGGATGAACCTTCAAATTATAGATGTCCTTCATGCAATGGAGCATTATATTATAAATATAAAAATAAAGAAGAAATGCTGTATTGTCCTGAAGAAAAAATATATTATAAAGAGAGTGAGTTGAATGAATCTTAAAAAAAATATTGGATTAATTTATGGCGGAAATTCAAATGAAAGAGAAATTTCTATTTTAAGTGCTCAAAATGTTGAAGTTGCATTAAAAGATTTAGGATATAATATATTTAAATATGATTTGAAAACTGAATTTAATATTTTTTTAAAGGAATATAATAAGATAGATTTAGTTTTTAATGTTGTTCACGGATATGAAGGTGAAGATGGGCAATTGCAAAAAAAATTAGAGGATTTAAATATTAAATATATAGGTTCAAATTCTATAGTTTCAAAATTAACCTTTGATAAATTACTATTTTCAAAAACAATAGAAAACAATTTTTCTGTTCCAAAATATATTAATGTTGAAAAATATATCGAACCGCCTTTTCAATTTCCTTTAATAATCAAACCCAGAAAAAGTGGATCTAGTTTAGGTATTCATATTTGTCATAATTTAAAAGAATATGAATTTTTTCTAAAAAAAGAATTGGAAATTTATAATGAAATGATTATACAAGAATATATTAAAGGCAGAGAAATTTCTGTTAGTATAATAGAAAAAAATAGTGAAACAATTGTTCTTCCTATTCTTGAAATAAAACCTAAAAAAGAATTTTATGATTATGAAGCTAAATATACTGATGGATTAACTGATTTTGAGGTACCTGCAAAATTAGATAAAAGATTAGAGAAAAAGATAATTACTGATTTTGAAAAAATTTTTAAAAAAATTGGATTAAAGGACTTTGCAAGAATTGATGCAATAATAAGAGAAAATGAGTATTATATACTTGAGGCTAATACAGTACCAGGATTAACTAAATTAAGTGATTTACCGCAATCAGCTTACGCTTATGGTTTAACTTTTAATAATTTAATAGATATTCTAATTAAAAATAACTTATAATTCCCATCCTTTTTGGATGGGATTTTTTATTTACAGTATATATAAAGTATAAAATAATAAATTCTTTTATATATTTGTAATTTTTTAGAAATAAAAAAAATTTATAATTATTTCGTATTCGAAATATTTGTGTGCAAAATATTTGTGTGCAAAATATTTTTTATTAATTGATATAAAATTTAATGTTAATATATTGGAGGTTATAATATGAAAATTGTAGCTATTAATTCTAGCATGCGAAAAGGTAGAACATATGAGTTATTAAAAAATATTGGTAATAAACTGGATTATGATTTTGAAATTATTAATTTAAAAGATTATAACATTAATTATTGTTTAGGTTGTGAGGTGTGTATTAAAAAAGACTATTGTGTAATTAATGATGATGTGGAAAAATTAAAAGAAAAGTTAATTAATGCTGATGGTATAATAATAAGTTCTCCTGTTTATTTAGAAAATATATCCGGTGTTTTAAAAACTTTCTTTGATAGAAATTGCAAATGGGTCCATAGATCTGATTTAATTGGAAAGCCTGTATTATTAGTCTCTACTACTGCAGGTAGTGGGTTAAATGATGTTTTAGATTATTTGGAAAGTGTAATGATTTCATGGGGAATGAAACCTTGCGGGAAAATCGGCAGAAAAATTCAAGAAAAAAAAGATGTATCATTAGATGAATTGAAACTTTTTATTGATTCTATTGAAAGAAAATCAAAAAAAGAAAAAATAAAATTATCTAGACTTATAAGATTTCAGGTGCAAAAAGCTATGTCAACAAACTTATTAGATATTGATAGAATTTTTTGGAATAAAACTGGACTAATTAACAAAAATTATTTCTATGAAGAAAATACAAAAATAAATCCTATCTCTAAATTTATTTCAAATCAATTTGGTAATTTCTTATCAAAAAAAATAAAAGAAAATGCACAAAAGGTAAAAATTCAAGGTGGTGACAAAATTGAAGAAAACATATGAGGTAATGATTTTGTTTAAAGAAATTAGGGAATTAGTAAAAAAAACTATGGTTACTAGTTTTGAAGATTGTGAAATAACATCTTCTCAGTGGATGTTATTAGGAGCATTACTAAAAAATGGAAGAATGACTATGAGTGAATTAAGTAATTATATTGGATTATCAAACAGTACAGTTTCTGGTATAGTTGATAGATTAGAAAAGCAAGGATATATAAAAAGAATTAGAGATGATAATGACAGAAGAAAGGTTTTTGTTGAAATTACAGAAAAATTTAATGATATTGCCAAAAAAAGACATGAATCTATAGAAAAAAAATTTGAAGAAAGATTACATAAAGTATCTGAAAATGAATTAGATATTGTAATTGATGGTTTAAAAATATTGAAAAAGATTTTCGAGGAGGAATGATATTGTGCTCAAATTAATAAAATATCTAAAGCCGTATACATTATATTTAATTTTAGCAGTGCTTTTTTTATTTGTACAAGCAAAAGTGGATTTATCTTTACCTGATTATATGTCAAATATTGTGAATATTGGTATTCAACAAAATGGTATAGAAGATACTATACCCGTTGCAATAAGAAGTAGTCAAATGAAAAATCTATTTTTGTTTATGTCAAATGAAGAAAAAACAAAAATCCTAAATTTATATGAATATATAAAACCTGATAATGAATCATATAAAGAATATTTACAAAAATATCCAAATTTAAATAGTGAGTCTGTATATATATTAAAAGAAAAAATAAATGATTCAGAATTAGAAAAAATTTTCGCAAAAGCTTTCTTAGCGGTAACAGCATTAGAAAGAGGGGAAACCGAGGGTTTAAATATTAATAAAAATAGCAAATTAAATATATTTAAACTTATTAATTTTTTACCTCTTCAACAAAGAGTAGATTTTGCAAATAATATTTATGAAAAAATGCAAATAACCGGCGAAGAAATGATAAAACAATCTTTAATTATGTCTGTTAAGAATGAATATGAACAATTAGGAATTGATTTAAATAAAATACAAAGAAATTATATCTTAAAATCTGGTAGCATAATGCTTTTAATAACATTATTAGGTGCAGTAATGGCAATAACAGTAGGATTTTTTGCATCTAAAACTGCTGCTGGGTTAGCAAAAGATTTGAGGAAAAAAATTTTTACAAAAGTAGAGTTTTTTGCTGGTGAAGAATTTGATAAATTTTCAACAGCATCACTAATAACCAGAACAACAAATGATATTACACAAATACAAAATGTAATGGTTATATTAATTAGAATAATGTTCTATGCTCCTATTTTAAGTATCGGAGCTATATTTAAAGCATTGGAAAAAAGTCCTTCGTTATCTTGGATAATAGGATTGGCTGTAGCTTTACTATTAACTTTAATAGGTATAATATTCTATTTTGCATTACCTAAGTTTAAGCTATTTCAAAAATTAGTAGATAAACTAAATTTAGTTTCCAGAGAAAATTTAACAGGTATGATGGTAATTAGAGCTTTTAATACAAAAAACAAAGAAAAAGAAAGATTTGATAATGTAAATAATGATATAACCAAAACTCAACTATTTATTGGTAGATTAATGTCATTATTAATGCCTATTATGATGTTTGTATTGAATGGCGTAATGTTATTGATAATATGGTTTGGAGCAAAACAAGTAAATAATTTCAATCTTCAAGTTGGGGATATGATGGCATTTATGCAATATTCTATGCAAGTTATTTTCTCATTTTTAATGATGTCAATGATATTTATATTTTTACCTAGAGCAAGTGTTTCTGCAAACCGTATTGTTGAGGTTTTAGAAACAGAACCTTCTATAGTTGATCCAAAAGAGCCAAAATCTTTAAATGAAAATGTAACTGGAATTATAGAATTTAAGAACGTATATTTCAAATATCCTGGAGCCGAAGATTATGCATTAAAAAATATTAATTTTAAAGCTTTACCTGGAAAAACTACTGCTATAATTGGATCTACAGGTTCTGGTAAATCAACTTTAATTAATTTAATACCTAGATTCTATGATGTTACGGAAGGTCAGGTATTAATTGATGGTATAGATGTACGCGAATTAACTCAAAACGAATTAAGAAAATATATAGGATATGTACCCCAAAAAACTACATTGTTCAGTGGTACCATTGAATCAAATATTAAATATGGTAATGAAAATTTATCAGACGAAGAAATGGAAAAGGTAGCTGATATTGCTGAAGCTTTAGAGTTTATTAATAAATTTCCAGATAAATTTAAACATGAAGTTTCTCAAGGCGGTGCTAATTTCTCAGGTGGTCAAAAACAAAGATTGTCTATCGCTAGAGCTTTAGCTAAAAAACCAAAAATTTATATATTTGATGATAGTTTTTCAGCATTAGATTTTAAAACAGATTTAAAGGTTAGAAGAAAATTGAGAGAATATACTAAAACAGGAACATTTATTATTGTCGCACAAAGAATAGCTACTATTATGAATGCGGATCAAATTATAGTCTTAGATGAAGGAGAAATTGTTGGAATTGGAAAACATAAAGAATTATTAGAAAACTGTCCTGTATATAGAGAAATAGCTTATTCTCAATTGTCAGAGGAGGAATTAGCATGAGCGAAAATAAAAGAAGACCACACAGAGGCGGTGGAGGCCCTATGATGACTGGGCCTGTTGAAAAGGCAAATGATTTTAAAGGAACAATGAAAAGGTTAGTTAATTATCTTTCTCCATATAAAGTCGCTTTAATTATTGCTATTATTTTTGCAATGGCAAGTGCAGCTTTTTCAATAATAGGGCCTAAAATATTAGGTAAAGTTACAACAAAAATATTTGAAGGTATAATAGGAAAAATAATGGGAAGCACTCAAGGTATAGATTTTGTTTATATAGGAAGAATTATGCTTATTCTATTAGGTATATATACACTTAGTGCTATTTTCGGGTATATACAAGGCTGGTTAATGACAGGTGTATCAGCTAAGGTAACGTATAATTTAAGAAAACAAATTATGGAAAAGATTCATAAAATGCCTTTGAAATATTTTGATGGTACTAATCATGGTGAAATTTTATCAAGAATAACAAATGATGTTGATACTATTAGTAATACATTAAACCAAAGTTTATCTCAAATGATAACTTCTTTAACAACTGTATTAGGCGTTTTAGTAATGATGTTAACTATTAGTTGGCAAATGACTCTAGTTAGTTTAATAATTCTTCCATTATCTGGTTTTTTAATGATGTTCATTATTAAAAGATCTCAAAAACACTTTAAAAAGAGACAAGAATTTTTAGGTCACGTTAATGGACATGTTGAAGAAATGTATGGTGGTCATGTTATTATGAAAGCATTTAATGGCGAGGAAAAAAGCATAAATAAATTTAAAAAAATGAATACTGAATTATATGATTCAGAGTGGAAATCACAGTTTTTATCTAGTATTATGATGCCTTTAATGAATTTTGTAGGTAATTTGGGATATGTTGTAGTAGCTGTAATGGGTGGATGGTTTGCTGCAATAAAAGTTATTGAAGTTGGAGATATTCAAGCTTTTATTCAATACGTTAGATCTTTTACTCAACCAATAGCTCAGCTTGCTAACATTTCTAATATTTTCCAACAAACTGCAGCTGCTGCAGAAAGAGTATTTGAATTTTTAGATAACGAAGAAGAAATTGAAACTACAAAAGTTAAAATAGATATAAATAATGTTAAAGGAAAAGTTGAATTTAAAAATGTCAAGTTTGGATATAATCCAGAAAAAATTGTTATTAAAAACTTCTCTGAAGTTGTTAAACCTGGTCAAACAGTAGCTATTGTTGGCCCAACCGGAGCTGGAAAAACAACGCTAGTTAAATTATTAATGAGATTTTACGATGTAAATGATGGAGCTATTTTAATTGACGATATAAATATAAAAGATTATTCAAGAGAAGAATTAAGATCAATTTTTGGAATGGTTTTACAAGATACTTGGTTATTTAGCGGAACAATAATGGATAATATTAGATATGGTAGATTAGATGCTACAGAAGAAGAAATTATAGAAGCTGCTAAAATGGCTCATGTGGATAGTTTTGTTCACGCGCTTCCAAATGGATATCATATGGAAATAAACGAAGAAATGAATAATTTATCTCAAGGTGAAAAACAATTAATTACTATTGCTCGTGCATTTCTAGCAAATCCTAAAATTTTGATTTTAGATGAAGCTACTAGTTCTGTTGATACAAGAACAGAATTAAAGGTTCAACAAGCAATGGAAAGATTAATGAAAGGCAGAACTAGTTTTGTTATAGCGCATAGATTATCTACTATTAAAAATGCTGATTTAATCATTGTAATGAACGAAGGAGATGTTATAGAACAAGGAACACATGAGGAATTATTAAGCAAAAATGGTTTCTATGCAGAATTATATAATTCTCAATTTGAATTAGCAGAGGAAATGTGATGTGTTTTAGCATTATATTGTAGTTAAACCCCATCCTAGAATGGCCAAGGATGGGGTATTTTTCATAAAGTAATACAACATTGGAAAAATTTTTCTCTTGACTTTTACTTTCTTTCATGGTCATTTTTTGATATTCACTGCAGATAAAGTTTGAAAAACAGATATATATTTATCTGATGAACGCAAAGATTTATCTGAAATATATCAATGTTTAAAAAAATCCGATGACTTATTATATGAAATAAAAAAATATTCTAAATGTAAAATATTAATCAAACAACTGGATCTTGACAAACTTTATATTATACAAAATATTTTCAAAAATAATATTCACAAAAAATATTTTATTGATAATTTGAAATAATATTTATTTTTTGTTAAATATAATTTATCTATCATTCGATAGATAAATTTTTTATTAAATTATTTTATATATTAAGTAAATATATATATTTATTTATGATTTTTTTGTTATAATAATATTAAGATATAACTTTTAGGAAAGAATATAAGGCCGACCTTATTAACAACTTATATTATTATGAAAAGGTTGTAATATTGTTAAAAAAATAACTATTGTAATGATTTTATTATCAACACTAATAATATTAACTTCTTGCGCAACTAATAGCTCAATTGATGAGTTAAAAAAATTGAATATCTTTCAAAAAAATATAATTTGAAAAGCATAAATAAAAATGAAATTCCGAAAAATATAACACCTATTGAAATTAAAAATTCTGAAGAATTAGAGAAATTATTAAAGAATCTTTCATCTATTAATACAAACGAAATCACTTTTAATTTATTAAATAACTCAAAAATAAAAGGTTATACTGCAAGCTAAATTTTCAAAAAAGATAACAAGTATAAATATTGGAAATATATATTTCAATGTTATGGCGGATTTAAAAATATTTAAGGATGGTTCGTTTGGGGAAATTTTATTTTATTCTAACAAATGTTCTTTAACTGGTTGGACTTTAGCGGCAAGATTAGAAAATTCAACAGCTTCTGTAGAAATAAGTTCTGATAGGCAATCTGCAACTTTAAGAGGAAGTGGAACAGTGGGTTTATATTTATAATTAAGGGATTAATTAGAATATATTCTTATGATGTAAACGTTTTTGGAACTTATAAAATAAACTATTAGGGTGGTGATAAGATGGATTTTTTCTTAACAGAGTTTTTGAATATTTTAAATTTGATTTTTTCTATTGTCATTTTAATTGTAGTAATAAAAATATCTTATATTATTATGAAACTACCATTAAAGGATAAAAGTGATGAAACCCAAAAAATAAAAGATACTTTAACAAACAAGTGAAATAAATATAAAAAACTTTATGAAAATTATATATGTTTTAGAATCTGATAAAAAATAATATCCGACGTTGATGTCGGATATTATTTTATTTAAAATATTTTTAAAAATTCTTTGTTTTTTTGGATATATATGATATAATTTTAAAAAAGTCTGAGAGGTGTAACATGCGTAAATATGAAGATTTTCATAAAAGTGTTATGGTTAATGAGGTTTTAGAAAATTTAATAACCAAGGAAGATGGAATATATGTTGATTGTACCACTGGTGAAGGCGGACATATTAAGGCTATTTATGAAAAAACAAATGGTAAAGCTAAAATAATAGGTGTAGATTTAGATTATGAAGTTTTAGAAATAGCTGAAAATAGGCTAAAAGAAATAACAAGTGATATTGAATTTTTTAAATCCTCATATAGAGATATTGATATAGTTTTACATGGATTAGGAATAGAAAAAGTTGATGGCTTTTTAATGGATTTAGGCGTTTCTACATTTCAATTAAAAGGAGAAAATCGTGGATTCACTTTTATGCAAGATGAACCATTAGATATGAGAATGGATCCTGATTCTGATTTTACTGCATGGAACGTTATTAATGAATACGAAGAAGATAAACTATCTAAAATTATTTTCGAATATGGTGAAGAATTTAAATTTGCAAGAAGAATTGCAAAAAGTATTGTAAATTCAAGACCTATTAACACTACATTTGAATTAGTAGAAGCTATTAAAAAGGCTTTACCGCCAAAAGAAAGATATAATAGAAAAAGACATTTTGCTACAAAAACTTTTCAAGCAATTAGAATAGAAGTTAATAAGGAATTTGATAATATAATAACTGCTTTAGAAAAATTTCCTGACTTTTTAAATATTGGTGGTAGAATATGTGTAATTTCTTTCCATTCTTTAGAAGATAAAATTGTTAAGAATTTTTTTAGAAATCATGAAAAACTAAAGTTATTAACAAAAAAGCCGATATTACCTACAGAAGAAGAAATAAAAGAGAACCCCAGAGCAAGGAGTGCTCGTATTAGGGTAGCCGAAAGAGTTTAAAGGGGGGTTAATTTATGGAAAAAAGAATTTTAATTCCAACTATTAATCAAAAGGCTTTACATCAAGTTGAAGGGATATCAATGTCATTTGTTATTTTAATTTCTTTAATTGTAATTATGGCATTTTTTATTACTACCACTATTAATCTTGGTTCAAAAGTTCAAACGCTTAAAAGCAATTTATCCTCTATGAATTTACGAATATCAGATTATAACACCAGAATAAATGCTGTAAATACAGAACTTGAATTTTATAAAGAATCGCTTATTTTAATGGAGGAAAATTAACCTTGTGCAAAGAATTAGTTTAATATTCTTCATTATTATTATTCTTTATATATCTTTAATTTCCTATATTTTAATTTTAAGACCATATTCAATTAAAGAAAATAATAAAATAAATATTAGCGGAAATAAATTAGCGACCTTAGTTGATAAAGAAGGTCGTATTATTGCTATAGATAAAACTATATATGAAGTTTGGTTAGATTTAAAAACTATAAAAAATAGAAACAAATTAGATTCATTAAAATCTGATTTGGAAAAATTATTAAATGATGATGATTTTAATAAAAATTATATTTTATTAGGAAAATATGATGATAATCTTGAAATCAATACTTATTTACCTAAAAATATTTTAAAATATTCTAAAACATATTTAACATATGAAAGAAATTATAATACATCTTTTGGCCTAAGAAAAAATATAGGAGAATTAAATAAAACAGAATATGGAATAGAACCATATTTATATAATATAGGTATTTTAAATGATTATGATAAGATAAATTTATCATTAGATTTAAAAATGCAAAAAATTGCTTATGAAGAATTATCTAAAATGATTAAAGAACAAGATGCTGAAGGTGGTACTGTTATTATTTTAGAAACTAAAACAGGAAAGATAAGAGCTGCTGTTTCTAATTATCCTTGGAATATGGCTTTTATGGGTTATATTGAGCCAGGTTCTACAATAAAACCTCTAATCTTTGCCATTGCTTTAGAAGAAGGCATTATTTCGCCTTATCAAAAATTTGATTTAACTCCTTATATTTCTCCTGTTCCTAATATTAATTTCACTATTGGCGAAGCAGAAGGACATCATTTTGACACATTGGATGCAAAAGACGCAATTGCTTATTCATCTAATGTTGCTGCGGTACAAGTTATGAAAAAAATAATGAATAATTTTTCAAATGAATGGTTATATAACAAATTAGAATTAATGGGTTTCGGGAAAAAAACCGGTGTTGAGTTTAATAAGGAAATTTCTGGAATACTACCAGAACCAGAAAATTGGTATAAAATTACCCCTTACCAAATAGCTATAGGTCAAGGTATTGGAGTTACTCCTATACAACTTGTTTCAATTTTTAATGTTTTTGCTAATGATGGAAAATATGTAAAACCTACATTTTTAGAAAATAATGCTATAAAAGATATTCAAGTTTTTTCACCAGAAACCTCTAATCTAATGAAAGATTGGTTGAGGTATACTATGTTAAAAGGGACTGCCAGAACTGCATATAAACCTGGTGTTTTAATTGCTGGTAAAACAGGAACTGCACAAAAAGCAATTTCCGGAGAAGGTTATTCAGACAAATATTATTCATTATTTGTTGGTTTTTTTCCAGCCTCAAAACCAAAATATACAATTGTTTCAATTATCGATGATCCAAAAAAAGAATATTATGGAGGAGAAGTTGCTGCTCCAGTTGCAACAAATATTTTTTATAGATTAGAGAATTATTCTGAATCAAATAAAGTTAACATAATTAATGGTTATCTTCCAAATTTAAAAGGAAAATCTATTTCCGAAGCATTATTCATATTAAAATCATTGGGTATAAATGAAAATAAAATAGTTTTATCTGGGAATGGAAATTATATCATTGATCAAAAGCCAGATAAATCTTATGATTTAAATAAAATTGATTATGTTATACTAATATTAGGAGATGAATTTGATGAAAAAAATACTAATATACGGTGATTCTCAAATAAAAAAAAATATTACAATAAAAAATTTGATAAAAAACTCTGATGGATCTTTGATAAAAATTTCAAAATCATTAAAAAACCCAATCGAAGAATTAAACAATAATTTAATGTCAAACTCATTATTTGGAGATAAAAAAAATATTTTAATTGAAGATATTAATAAATTTTCCGAAAAAATAAAAAATACAATTTTAGATCAAATAAAAGACTTTTCATCTGAAAATATAGATGTTTTAATCATTACAAATGATTCTTCTAAATTAAAAATAAAATTCGATGATATTTTAGATTGTTCATTACCAAAACATTGGGAAGAAGATAAATGGATAAAGTTTATTAAAGAAATTGCTTTATTTTTTAACACAGATATAAACGATAATGCAGCAGAGTATTTATTAAACTTATATGGTTATAATGATATTTATTTATTTGAAGAAATTAAAAAATTATCTATATATTCTGATAATAATATTAATATAGAAGATATAAAGGAAATAGGTTATTTATATTCAAATATTGATTTTGAGAATTTTGCTTATTTACTATCTTCAAAAAGAAAAGAAGAAGTCTTAGAATTAGCAAAAAAATATCTATCAAATCCAGATTTTAACTTAACTCCTTTTATTTGGTTTTTATTTAATTATTTTTTAGATCTATATCGTGTTATAATTAATATAGAACCTAAAAAAAAGTTTAGCTGGCCTGAGGCACAAAAATTATCTCAAGATACTAAGGTTTCTAAAATGAGAGTAAAAAAATTTCTAGGTATTCGTTTTAAAAACGAAAAGGAATTTTATGCTAACCACACTTTATTTTATACCAAAAAAGATCTTATGGATATAATTATTAAACTTGAGGAATATGATAGATTGGCTAAAATTGGAGAAAATAAAGATTTAATTTTTATGAATATAATTTTAGATATATGTGGGTGATAATATGGGTTTAGGTAAAAGTATCTACAACTTAACAAATTTATTTACTATTTTTAGGTGGAATAACAGACCGGCTTTATTAAGATTTACAGAAGCCGATAATGTATATCATAGTTTACTTTTAACGTTAGTTTCTATTGAATATTTAAATAGAAAAGGACAAAAATTTTCTATTACTAAAAACATTAAAGCTAAGATTTATAAAGAACTTCCAAAGATTATTCTATCCGACGTATCTTTGGATACAAAAAATAGGATTGTTCAAAAAGATAATAAAATTTGGGATGAAGTTATTGAAAAAAGTTATAACGAACTTAAAGAACAAAAAATTATTGATTTCTTTAAATCTGAATATGACAAGGAATTTGAAAAATATGCTAATTTTATTGATTTAATGGTTTCTTTAAAAGAAATTGAAATAAATAGCAGAATATATCCTGAATATTTTAATATACCTAAAGAAGAAACTGAAAAAAAATTAAGATTAATAAGGCTTGAATTACCTTATATTAATGAATTAGAAAGTATTTTAAGTTATGTTTTAAAAGCTTCTACAAGAATGACTACTATGTATAGATGGAACAAAAATCATAGGAATATAAAAAGCTCAGTTTCTTCTCATACTTTTATGGTTGTATCATCATCCATTATTTTTTATCATTTAAACAATAATTCTGATGAAAAATTATTAGAAGATATAATAATTGCAAGTATTTTACATGATTTTCCTGAATCCTTTACTGGAGATGTTATAACTCCTACTAAGAAAAAAGTTAAAGGATTAGAAAATATAATCTCTTCAATTGAAGAAGAAATGATTGAAGAATGGTTTAAAAATGATAATGATACTGCTATAATATTTAACACTTTTAAAAATCATATGATTAATCCTTTTGATGATGAATATGGAAAATATGTTAGATCATCTGATATATTTAATGCAATGCTTGAATGCGCTATTGAAATAAGTTCTGGAAATTCACAAACTATTTTTAGAGAAGCATTTTTTAATATGAAAAAAGAATTAAAAAAATATGACTTTGATTTCTTATATGATTTAATTGATGAAATAGAAAAAATTACATTTTTTAATTAAGTTACTTAGTTACTCCCCATAATAAATATATTTTTCATATACAGGAGGGGAGATTATGTTATATTATGTTATGCTAATCCCATTATTAGCACTATTTTTTGCGATGTTAAATTATTTTTCTGTTTTAAAACTCGACGAAGGTACAGTTAAAATGAAGGAAGTTGCTAAAGCTATTAGAGAAGGCGCTAACACTTTTATAAACCATGAGTATAAAACAGTAGGATTATATATTGTTTTTATCTCGATTATACTAATAATTATAACCGATATTAATGTAGGAATTGCATTTATTTTAGGAGCATTAATGAGTGGTAGTGCCGGATACATCGGCATGAAAATGGCTACTCATGCTAATGTAAGAGTTTCTAACACTGCTAGAAATACCAAAGACATTGGTAAAACTTTAAAAGTTGCATTTAAGGGCGGCAGTGTAATGGGACTTTCTGTTGCTGGTTTTGCTTTATTTGGTCTGATAATTGTATATATTGTTTTTGGTATTTGGAAAGGGCAACTCGACAAAGAGAATATTATTGTTATAAAAAATTGGTTAGGAATAAGTTATATTCCATTTGCTATGACCATTTCAGGATATGCGTTAGGTTGTTCTATAATAGCTATGTTTGATAGGGTTGGTGGTGGAATATATACAAAAGCTGCAGATATGGGGGCTGATCTTGTTGGAAAAACAGAATTAGCTTTACCTGAAGATGACGCAAGAAATCCTGCTACTATAGCAGATAATGTTGGAGATAATGTTGGAGACGTCGCTGGTTTGGGAGCTGATTTGTTAGAAAGTTATATAGGAGCGATAATTTCTTCTGTAATTTTAGTATTGTATGCTAGTTTTTTAATTTCTAGAGAAACAATGGAAGTTTCATATATAACAACATTTAAATTATCTATTTATCCAGTTTTATTTGCAAGTTTAGGACTTATAGGAGCTATGATAGGAATATTATATGTAATAATTAAAAAAAGTTCTAATAACCCTCATAAAGAATTAAATATTTCATTATTTTCGTCAGCTACAATTACTATTATTTTGACCTTTTTCTTAAGTATATATTATCTAGGCGATTTACCTAAAAATGATTTAAATTTAATGAATTTTAGATATGGTATATACTCACCATGGCTTTCTGCAATAGTTGGAATTTTTTCTGGTATAATAATAGGTATTTTAGCTGAATATTATACCAGCGATAAATTTACCCCTACTAAAGAACTAGCTAATTTTGCAAAAGGTGGACCAGCTATTGTTATATCAAAAGGAATGGCTTTAGGAATGAAAAGCGTCTTATATCCAGTTTTTATGTTAATGTTTGGAATATTATTATCAAATTATTTTGCTGGATTATATGGAGTTGCTATGGCTGCAATGGGAATGTTATCCTTTGTAGCTGCTACAGTATCTGTTGATTCATATGGTCCAATTGCTGATAATGCAGGCGGTATTAGTGAAATGTCTAATTTGGAAGAAGAAGTTAGAAAAATAACTGATAGCCTTGATTCTGTAGGAAATACTACTGCAGCAATTGGAAAAGGATTTGCTATAGGTTCTGCTGCATTTGCCGCATTATCATTATTTGCATCATATGTTTATTCTCAAATTAACCCATCAATGAAATTAGATTTAAATAGCTTTTTAAATATTAATTTAATTAATCCAAGGACAATTGCTGGTGCTCTTTTTGGAGCGGCTTTACCATATTTCTTTAGTGCATATTTAATTGATGCCGTTGTAAATGCTGCTGAAAAGATGGTACAAGAAGTTAGACGACAATTTAAGGAAATCCCTGGCTTGATGGAAGGAACTGCAAAACCAGATTATAATAGATGTATTAAAATTAGTAGTGACGGTGCATTAAAAGAAATGAAAACACCTGCATTAATTGCTGTTTTAACACCTCTAATATCAGGATTTATTTTTGGAACAGATTTTGTTGGCGGTCTTTTAGCTGGGACAACATTTAGCGGTGTTATGTTAGCTATTTATACAGCAAATTCTGGAGGTGCCTGGGATAACGCAAAAAAATACATTGAAAATGGAAATCTAGAAGGTGAAGGTAAAGGCACAGATGCTCATAAAGCTTCTGTAGTTGGTGATACTGTTGGAGATCCACTAAAAGATACTGTAGGACCTTCATTAGATATATTGATAAAAATTATGGCTGTGACATCTTTAATAACTGTTTCTGTATTTAAAATATATCATATTTTTTAACCGGAGTTTTTACAATGGAAAATTTTGAAATGTTTATTAGAAATACAGCTTTTGGAAAAGAATATATTGAAACAATAAATAACAGTACTTTCCGTGTTAGAATCACGGAAAGTACTGTATTTAATTATAATAATTATAAAAATATTATATATAAATTAGAAGCATTAAAAGAAATTGGTTTAATTATCCCTGAAATGGTTAAGTATAAAAATGGAAAATATTATATTTATAGTGAATATTGGGATGATGTTCCAATATTAGATTCATCATTAAATGATGAAAAATATTATAATATTTTATTTTTTATTTTTGATATTTCTGATAGAATTGTTCATTCTTCAAACTTTAATTTTAAATACATATCTCTTGAAGATATTTTCATTGATAAAAATGGGAATATAAGTATGCTTGCTCCTATTTTTATACCAAAAAATGATAATAATATTGTAATAAATAATGGAAATAATGAATTAGGTTTAATAGAAGCATTAAAAGAACTGTCTGAAAAATTATATTCATTATTACCAAATAAAAGTAAAAATATTGAAGAATTTTTACTCCTATTAAAATCAAAAAAAATTCTTTGTGTTCACGATTTATATGAAATTATATTAAAAAAAATTAAAAATAAAAACATTAATAAACATTTTAGATATCCTCATTTTATTAATCGTGATATTGAACGTAATATTATTTTAAATAATCTTGGGAAAAAACACTTATTTATATATGGGCCACAACGCTCAGGTAAAACTAAGTTAATAGATTTTATGAAATATAAAATGAAAGAATTAGGATATTTTATAATTTATAGTGATCACTTAATTTCAGAATTTGATAAAAATAATATAAATATATTTGATTTTTTGAATTACATTGATAAATTAAAAAGCGAAAATGAAAATTTAAAACTATTATTAATAGTTGATGATTTTCAAGATATTGATATTCATTTTAAAAATTTCATAGAGGATTTATTACTTAAAGATTTTGATTTCCCTTTTTCAATTATTTTATTATCACATACACAACCAGATATTAGATATAACAATATTGAATATGTAGAACTTAAAAAATTTAATCTAAAAGATGTAAAAATTCTATTAAATGTTATTCTATCATCATCCTTTTTAAAAGAATATCCTGAAATAGTTGACATTGTATATAATTTATCTGATGGTCTTCCAGGGAATATAATACAATTAATTAAAGATTTCTTTGATTTAAATATTATTGAGTTTAATAAAGAGAAATTCTTCTTTTATCCAGAAAAAATTAAAAATAAAAAGTTTAAAGATTTTGTATTTGAAAAGATTAAAACTATTCCTGAAAATATAAAAAATGATTTAAAATATTTATCAGCTTTAGGGTATAAATTTAGCATTTCAGAAATTAAAATATTAGAAGACCTTTTAAAAATAGATTTTGATTATTCTATATTATATGCTTTGGATAACAACATAATATTAAAAGAAAGAGAAAACTATAGATTTTTTAATTTATTATATCAAAAAATACTCCATGATTTATTAACTATCGATGAATTAAATAAAATACATAATTACTTATGCAAATTCTCATCCTTAAATAAAAAAATATATCATCTAAAAAGCACTAATAACTATAAGTCTGCCATTGCACTAATAATTAATGAAATGAAAAGATCATTATTTGAATGGAAGAATTTAAACTTTATTGATTATGGATTTAATGAGATTAAAAACATGACTGAAAATGTACCGTATTCAGCTATTGCTATTTACCTATCAAAAAAATATTTTTTAAACGAATATAGTGACGAATTAAAAATATATTTAGAAAAACTTAAAACACACAAAGTTTATAATTATATTTATTACTTATTTTTAAAATTTTCTGATAAAAATAAGTTAAACAAAATTTTAATCGAACAAATTAATGATAAAAAAACAACTGATTATAAAAAAGCTTTATATATTTATTACTATTTAAGTATTAACTTTACAGAGCTTACTAAAGAAAAAATTTTAGAATTTTATTCGCTATTTGAAAAAATATTTTTAAAATATTCAAATCTTAAAAAATTTAAAACACTAAATGGAATGTTATTAAATATATTAGGTATTAAATTTGAAAATGATCATCCAGAAAAGTCTATTGTGTATTATAATAATTCCTTAAAGATTTCGTTAGAAACTAATTATAAAAGATTAACTCAAATAGTCTATGCTAATTTAGCTATACTATATAAAGCCTTAAACTCTAATCTTTCTGATTATTATAATAATAAAGTTCTTGATATTGCAAAAGATATTGGGGATTATTATACATATAATAGAACTTTAATAAATATTGCAGAAAACAAATTATATAATGGCAATATAAATGAATTTTTCAATGTAATTAACTTAGCAGAAAAATCTTCTAAGTTAAACAATGATTATAATAGTTTCCTTTTGGCAAATGATATAAAAAACTATTATTTTTTATACTCTAAAGATTATCAAAATCTATTAAGCAATTTAAAGAGAATAGAATCATATATTAAGAATAAAAAATATATTAAAGAACCATTTAATCATATCAAAGATAATATTTTAGTTTTAAAGTCTTTATTTGAAAATAAAAAAAAGTTCAATAATAAATATATGAAAATTATTGAAAGCGATGATTTTTTAAAACATTTATATAATTTAGTTGTATATGATGATGAAAAAATTTTGTATGAGTCATTCTTATTTTTCAAAAATAATCCTCTCATTTACCTTAAAGAAGAAATGATTAACATTATTTCTTCGAAGATTGCAAAATATTCATTTAATAAAGAATTTGAAACATGGATATATAATTTAATTAATGAATTCAAAGATAAAAAGCTATCATTAGCTTTATTATATGAAGGTTTAGGATTATTTTATTATGAAAAAAAGGAAAGTTTTAAATCTTTAAAATTCCTTAGAAAAGCTCAAAAAATATATGATGACCTTTTAATGAAAAATAAATTTAATGAAATAGGAGATTTTTTATCAATTAATTTTGGTTTACCTTCATTAAAAAATGATAATATAATATCGAATGAAAATTTAATTTCTAGATTAATTTTTTATGAAAAAATAAATGATTTAATTATTGAGTTACTTAAAATTGACTCTCCTAAACATATAGTAGAAAAAATAGGAGAATTTCTAAGACAATCATTCCCATTAGATAAAATATTAATTAAAGTTATAACAAATAATTTTGAAGTCGAATATAATTTTAACTATTTAAATGAAAATTATGTTGAAAAAGATTTGTTTATTTTAAACCCGTTTATAATATCTTATATTTCTAATAATAATGATTATAAGTATTCTATTTATATATCTAATGATAATATTGAATTAGATATTTTAGAAATATCTAATATATTAGATAATATAATAGTTCTAGAAGATGTTTTATACTCAGTTTTAGATAAAATTACTCATTACGAACATAGTATTTCTGATCCTTTAACTAACGCTTATACAAGAAGATATATGGAAAATAAGTTAAATGAATTATATGGATTATATGAAAGATATAACTTTGATTTTTCCATTATCTTAATAGATTTAGATGACTTTAAAAAAATAAATGATAAATATGGTCATCAAAAAGGGGATTTAGTTTTGGTAGAATTAGTAAAATCTTTAAAGGAAAATCTAAGGGATTTTGATTTAATATGTCGATATGGCGGAGAGGAATTTTTAATTATTCTTCCAAATACAAAAATTGATGAAGCAAAAGTTATAGCGTCTAGATTGTTAAACAAAATTAATAAAGATTTATATATTTCAACTGATCTCAATATAACCTGTAGCATGGGATTGTCTTCAATATCAAAAATTAAAAACGAACCTAAAATTGATAATTTAATAAAAGAAGCTGACATAGCATTATATAAAGCAAAAAAATCAGGTAAAAATAGATTTGAGTTTATTTGAGAGGAGTTTATTTATGTTATTAGATTTACACACCCATAGCTCTTATTCTGATGGTACATTATCTCCTAAACAATTAATAAAAAAAGCAAAAAATTTAGGAGTAAAATTATTTTCAATTGCTGATCACGATACAATAAAAGGACAATTTGAAGCTTTAGAATTTGCTAAAAAAATAAATTTGAATTATATTCCTGCTGTAGAAATAAATGCGGAATTTCCTACATTAATGGATATATTAGGATATAATATAGATATTAATAACGATTATTTAAACTTTTTTTTAGAAAACATATATAACAAAAGAATTGAAAGAAATAAATTAATGATTGAATTGTTAAAAAAAGAAGGATTTAAAATTGATATTGAGGATTTAGAAGGAGTTTCATTATATACAATAGGAAGACCACATATTGCTAGAATTCTATTAAAAAAGGGTTATGGAACATCTATAAGTCAAATTATAGAAGATTATTTAACTAGAGGAAAAAGATGTTATATAGAAAGATTTAAATTTTCCCCTAAAAAAACAATTAAAGCTATTAAAAAAGCTGGTGGATTAGCCGTGCTTGCGCATCCAAAAAAACTTAGAATTTCAAACAATCAATTAGAATCTTTAATTAAAGAATTAAAAGATTATGGTTTAGATGGAATAGAATGTTTCCATTATTCCAGTGACCCTCATTATACTAATTATTTAATAGAATTAGCAAGAAAAAATGGTTTGTTAATAACCGCCGGAAGTGATTTTCATGGATCAAACAAACCTTTTGTTTCCTTGGGAGTATATGTTGAAGATTTTGTAATCCAAGATACTATTAACTATTTTGTAACAAATTATTTTAATTAATATTTAAATTTAGACGATTTATATATAGGATAATTTAGAATGGTTTTTTAGAATGTTTTTTTGGGGGTGAATTTATGGGTGACTTGAATAGAATAAATAATGATTTTACAAATTTTTTAGATTCTTTAAGTAAAGATATTTCAATTAAAACTACTAAAAATATTAAGGAAACGAATTATTATGAAAAGAATAATAAAGAAGATATTGATGGACAAAAATTATCTAAGGTTATAGAAGAAAAATTGAATAATCTCAAAGAAATATTTAAAGGCGAAGTAAAATTTGAAGTAGATAATGATATTGATATGATCATAGTAAAAATAGTTGATAAAGATTCAAAAAAAATTATTAGACAAATCCCTTCAGAAACAGCTGTGAAAATGGCTGAAATGTTAGATAAATTAGAAGGTATTTTTCTTGACACTCGCGCATAGCGGAGGTGAAGTCAAATGAGTGAAAATAGTTATCTTGGATCCTTTCAATTTGGAGGGATCTCAAGTGGTTTGGATACATCTGCAATAGTTGACCAATTGATGTCTATAGAAAGAAAACCCCTAGAAAGATTACAAAGTGATTTTGAAACATTACAATTAAAGCAAAAAGCTTGGGAAGAAGTTGATAGTAAATTAAGCGATTTTTGGGATTTTTTAGCTACTTTTAAATTAAAAAATAACTTAATTCCTAAAAATGTTGAAGTAAGTGATGAAAATGTATTAACAGCTACCGCTTCTGCTTCAACAAGTAATGTTAGTTTTAAAGCAAAAATAAATTCTTTATCTTCTTCTACATCATTAACACCTAATAATACATTGGGTAATATTCCGGATTTAACAACACAGTTTTATAATTTAAACGGAAGAACTAACCCTGTAGCTGGAACCTTTACTATTAAAGCTTTAGATTCAAGTGGAAACGTTATTGAAAATTTTAACTTTTCTTTTTCAGGAACTGATACAATACAAGATATAATAGATAAAATAAATACTTCAACTAATTTTACAGCTTCCTTAAATAACGGGAAGTTAAAAATAGAAGATAAAACAGGAAATGTTAATAATATATTGCTTGGAGATTCCTCAGATACAAGTAATTTTATTGATGTTTTTAATCTAAATGGTGCAAATTATAATGGAACTTATATAGAAAGTACGGTTCATGCTGGAGCAGTAAGTAAATCAACAACATTATCTGATATTAGTTCTGATATCTCTTCTGGAATTATAAGAATAAATGGAACCGAAATTACCGTAAGTTCTACTGATTCTATAAGTTCTTTAATTGCTAGAATAAATTCTTCTAATGCTAATGTTGTTGTTTGGTATGATGAAAATGAAGATAAATTAATGATTAGAAATAAAGATGGCGGTCCTCAATCTATTACAATAGAGGACGGAGACTCTTCTGGTGGTAATTTAACAAATGTACTTGATGATTTATCTTGGATAGATTCAACAGGTAATTATTTAGGCACTATAACTCCTGGTACTGCCGCTAATGTCGAGTTTGATTTTGATGGAGATGGTGTTGCTGATTTAACAAAAACTACATGGGGAAATACCGTTGAATACAATGGAATTACATTAAATTTAAAATCTATTTCAACAAATTGGGTTGATGTTCAAGTTACTCAAGATACTGAAGCTACTTATGAAAAAATTAGCGAATTTGTTGATAAATATAATGAAATAATTGGATATATATATGACAAACTTAATGAAGAAGCTGTTGAAGCAAATACGGGTGAAACTCTATCAGAAGAAGATAAATTAAAAGGTGTTTTAAAAGGAGATAGCAACTTAGAAGATATATTTTATAAATTAAGGGATATTGCATACGGGGTAGTTTCTTGGACATCTGATATCGATGCAAATTATAATTCCTTATATCAAATAGGTATTACTTCTGGTGATGCCGGCGGAACTTATCAAAATACTATGAAAGGTATCTTATCAATTAACGAAGATAAACTTAAAGAGGCTATACAAAATAATGCAGAAGAAATCTGGAAATTATTTGCATACGAAGATGATAATAATAAAGGTATTGCCATAAAATTCAAGGATTATATATGGGAAACTACAAAATTCGGAGGAACTATTGACCAAATTTCTAGCACTACTGGTACTATTGGTCTTGAAATGAGAGATATAGCTAAAAGAATGACATCTTTAATCGATCAACTCCAACGAAAAGAAGCATATTATTGGCAAAAATTTTCAGCTATGGAACAATCTATATCTAATATTCAGCAACAAGGTTCTTGGATAGCAAGTGCTTTCTCAAAATAAAATGGGTGATTTTAGTCACCCATTTTATTTATTAATTTTCTTGCATTATCCTCATCTTTAACCATTTGTTTAATAAGATCTCTTTCAGAATTAAATTTTATTTCTTCTCTAAGAAAATCTAAGACCTCTATTTCTATAATTTTGTTATATAAATCCCCAAAAAAATCTAAGAAATATATTTCAACTTTAGGTTCTTTCTTGTTTTCATTAAATGTAGGCCTTATCCCAACGCTCATCAATCCATAATATTTATAATTGCTTCCTTTCACACCACCTTTAACTAAATAAACACCATACTTTGGAAATAAAACCTCCTCTTTATATCTTATATCTATATTAGCAGTAGGAAATCCTAATTTAAAACCAATATGTCTATCTTCATAAACAGGTCCTTCTAATGTCCATTTGCGACCTAATAATTTATTTGCCTGGACAATATTACCATTTAATAGTTCTCTTCTAATAAATGTTGAGCTTATTCTTATTTCAGAATTTTTTATATCGCTTAATACTTCAACAATATAGTTCTTTTTATGTTTTTCTGATAATAAATATGAAACATCTCCTTTTTTGCCTTTACCAAATGTAAAATCCTTTCCACAAATAATTGCTTTCATACCATTTTCTAATAAATAATCTAAATATTCACTATGAGTAATATGTATTACATCAGGTAAATCAAAAATTTCTGTTTCAAATCCCATTTTTTGAAGAATTTCCGCTCTCTTATACGAAGGTAAAATAACCCCTTTAAAATCTCCAAAATATTTAGTAGCTGGATATTTCATTATATATGCTTTAGGTATAAATGAATATTTTTTGGCAATATCTAGTGTTTTCTTTAATATTATTTGGTGACCTTTATGAACACCATCAAATGTTCCTATAGTTATTGCATAATTCATTACTAAATCTCACCTCTATATAAAATAAATTTAATTTAATCAAAAAACAATTGTGCTAGTTTATAATATTCAAAAGGAACTAATTTTTTTGTTGCCACTCCATATTCTAATGGAATAGATATTATTTGATTACCTTTTAATGCAACCATCCTACCAAAATCCTTATTTTTTACTAAATTCATAGCTTCAACTCCATACCTTGTACCCAAAATTCTATCAAATGCTGTAGGAGTCCCTCCTCTTAACAAATGGCCAAGAACAACTGATCTTGTTTCATAACCTGTTTTTTGTTCAATTATTTCTGCTAAATAATGAGCTATTCCACCTAATTTTATGTGTCCAAAAGCATCAACTGTAGAAACATCTGCTATAACTTGCTCTAATTCTGTAGGTTTAAATCCTTCCGCTACAGCTATTATCATATATTTCTTTTCTTGCATTCTCTTGTTTACATAGTTAACTATTTCAGATATAGTCATTGGAAATTCAGGTATTAAAATCAAATGAGCTCCTGCAGCCATGCCAGCTTCAATTGTTATCCAACCAGCCTCTCTTCCCATTAATTCAACAACCATAACTCTTTGATGTGATTTTGCAGTAGAATGCAATCTATCTATAGCATCTGCTCCTACATTAACAGCTGTATGAAACCCAAACGTATAATCAGTATTAGATACATCATTATCAATTGTTTTTGGAACACCTACAACCGGATAGCCTAAACTAGATAATTTGGCTGCTACTGATAATGTATCATCTCCACCAATTGCAATTAATGCATCTAGTCCCATTTCTTTAAAATTTTTTTCAATTAATTCTTTTCCTTCTTCTGTTTTAAAGGGATTTACTCTAGCTGTACCTAAGATTGTTCCACCTAATATATGTATCCCTTCTACATCATCTTTATCTAATTTCATCATTTCTTTTGTAAGCATACCTTTCCATCCATTTAATATACCATATGTTTCATATCCTTCACCAGCTGCATGAACAATGCCTCTAATAACAGCATTTAATCCCGGACAATCTCCACCTCCTGTTAATATACCTATTCTCATACTCCCTCCCCTTTCAAAAAATAATATAATCATATTAATTATACCAGATTTTTATATATTAGAATAAATAATATTTTTTATGAATGTAATATTTTATTTTTCTTATTATAGAATTAGTAATTTTATTGTAATTTAATAATTTTTATAGTATAATTAATTCGATATTTAAAAAGGAGGAGTTATATGAATGTACAAGTTATAAATTCTATATTAGATGCTTTTTCTAAAACATTTCAAATGGCTACTAACAACATGGATATAGAAATTCAAAAACCTACTTTAGATAAGGGAGAGAATAGAACATACGATGTTGTTGTAACAATTGGTTTTATTGGAGATATTAACGGAAACATACATATAGGTCTATCAGTAGAAACAGCAAAAAAAGTTGTGTCTCAAATGATGATGGGAATGCCAATTGAAAAATTAGATGAAATGAGCTTAAGTGCTTTAGGAGAATTAGGTAATATGATCTCAGGATCAATTGCTATTAGTTTAGAAAAATTAAATTATAAAATAAATATAACCCCACCATCTATAATGCATGGAAATAATATTATTTTTATTAAAGATGGTGTTTCTTTAAGGTTCCCTATGAATATTGATAATAAATATTCAGAAGAATTTTTTGTTGTTTTAAAAAGTTAATATGAAAAAACACAACATCGAAAAAAAGCAAAATATTGATGTAAAAGTATTTGCAAATTTAAATCTAATTTTATTTTTTGCATTAGATGTATTAGCAAATATCTTTATCGGATATTTAATAGGTTATGGCCTTTCTTATATAACTAATAAAGATATTTGGAAAATTATATTTTTGTTTTTAGGAGTTATATCAGGATTATATAACGGCATCAAAGATCTTATTAAGGAGGCCGAAAAGCAGGATAATGAATTTAGAATTGAAAAAGAAGATAAAAGAGATAATAATAAAAATAATAATACTTTCAATGATTGAATTTTTTATATTATTTTACTTTTTTAAGCTAGAATCCTTTCTTATATTTTTAGGAGCTTTAGGTGCAATTTTAGGAATATTAATGATAAGTGAGCAAATTAATACATTATTAACCAAACCAAAACGGAATTTTTTTAAAGGTTATTTTATTAGATACGTTTTTTTTGGTATAATTTTACTGATTGGAAGTTTATTTTCGCAAAACGGCTTATTTATTACATTTTTAGGACTTTTAAATATGAAATTTGCAGCACTTATTTCACCAAAATAACGGGGAGGAATATCTATGACTCAAGGACAAAAAAGAAACCTTATAATTTTATTTTTAATCTATTTAGGTTTGGGTTTAATAAACTTTATATTTTTTCCTTCGGCTGACTTAGAGGGAGTTGGTTTAAGGTGGACCTATTCTTTTGGAGAAACTCAAACATTTTGGAATACTATAAACCCTATGACTGTTATTATGTCTATTTTAATAATTTTTCTTTTAATTATTTTTGCATCTAATATAAAATTTGAATTAATTCCTAATAAAAAACAAGCTTTAGTAGAATCTTTATTAGGTTATTTTTGGGAACTGGTAGAAGATGCTGTTCCAAATCCAAAGTATAGAAAACCAATATATGTTATTTCTACCACATTATTCCTTTTCATTTTAATTGCAAATTTGTTATCAGGAATGCCTGGTATAAACGTTACTCCTGTATCAGATGGTATTAAAATAGGTTTATTTACTGATACTTGGTATACGCCTACATCAGATTTAAATACAAATGCAACATTTGCTTTAATGGTTTTAATTATTAGTCATATTTTTGCAGCATCTGCAAAAGGCGTTTTAAATTGGTTAAAAATGTTTATTGAACCAACACCATTATTATTACCATTAAATTTAATTGGTGAATTAGCAAAACCTGTTTCTCACTCTTTGAGGTTATTCGGTAATATTTTCGGTGGAGGGATTTTAGTATTAATTATTAGTTATATGTTAAAATATTTTGTTTTACCTGTATTTTTATGGGGATTTTTTGGAATATTTGTAGGATTAATACAAGCCTTTGTTTTTTCTCTTTTAGCTATTGCATATATGGGTTCATTATTAGAAGAATAATATTATATAAGGAGGTAGATTTAAATGGCTGTTGAACAAGTAGCACAAGAAATTGTAAAATCAGGAAGTGAAGCTGCATTAGGTACTGGTTTATATTATTTAGGTAAATTTGTTGGTGCAGGTTTAGCAATGGGTATTGGAGCTATAGGTCCTGGTGTTGGGGAAGGTAATGTTGGTGCTCATGCTATGGATGCTATGGCTAGACAACCTGAAATGGCAGGTACATTAACAACACGTATGTTACTTGCTATGGCTGTTACAGAATCTACTGGTTTATACTCATTAGTTATTGCATTATTAATGTTAATTGTTTTACCATAATAGTCTTAATTCGGGGTAAAAATCCCCATAAAAGGGGGTGTAGAAGTGCTAGATTTTAATTTTACATCAATAGTAAATTTATTTGGATTTGTTTTTTTAGCTTATTTCTTATGGATTATGTTATATAAGCCATTTTTTGAAATGTCTGAAAAAAGAAAAGAAATTGTTGAAAGTGAATTAAATCAAGCTGAAACATTAAGAAAAGAAGCTGAAGAAAAATTGAAACAAGCAAACAAGGAAATGGAAGAAATAAGATCTAAAAAAGAAAGTATTATAAAAGAAGCTGAAGAATTAGCTAAAAATATTGTATCTAACGCCAAGGAAGAAGCTTTAAATGAAAAAGCAAGAATTATAGCGGCTGCTGAAAAGGAAGCTATTGAAATAAAAGAAGAAGCTTATAAAGATATACAAAATAAAGTTGTATCATTGTCAATTACAATAGCTTCAATGATTCTTAAGAAAAATGTCGATGAAAAAGTAAATGAAGAGTTTATTAAAAGAGCTTTCGAGGCGTTGAATAAGGGTGAAAAGTTATGAAAAACTCTATTTCTGTAGCCTCAAGATATGTTGAAGCTTTTTTTGAATATCTCTCTGAAGAAAACAAATTAGATGAGCTAGATAATTATGTAAATGCAATAAAAAATGTTGTTAATAAAATCAATGATGATAAGCTTTTTTTTGATTTAATTGGCAATCCTTTATTGCCAAAAGATTTTGTTGTTCAACAAATTATTAAAGTTGCTGGTATTGATGATATTCATTTCAATAAATTTATAACAGCTTTAGTATATAAAAAAAGACAATTAATGTTACCTATGATATTTATTTTATTAGAACAAAAAAATATGGAATTAAAAAAATTGATAAAAGTTAAAATGATTACACCATATAAATTAGATGAAGAAAATGTTAGTGAGCTATCTAATATTATTCATAAAAAAACAGGAAGAAGAGCCATTATCCAATCTGTTATAGATGAAAGTTTAATTGGTGGTTTACAATTACAACTTGAAGATACAGTATTTGACTACTCTGTAAAAGGAATGCTGGAAAAAATCGGACGCGAATACGCTTCCAAGCGGGGGTGATTTATTTTGAGAATAAATCCTGATGAACTAGAAAAAGTTATAGAAGAACGTATAAAATCATATGAATCAGGTGAAATAAAAGAAGTTGGATGGATTATACAAGTTGGTGACGGTATTGCAAGAGCTTATGGATTAAAAGATGTTATGGCAAGTGAATTAGTAGAAATATATACCGATGATGGAGAAATAATAAACGGTATGGCATTAAATTTAGAAGAAGATAATGTTGGTATTATTATTTTAGGTGATTATAAAGTAATTAAAGAAGGAAATAAAGTAGTTAGAACAGGTAAAATTGCTGAAGTTCCTGCCGGTGAGGAATTATTAGGTAGGGTTGTTAACCCATTAGGGGAACCTTTAGATGGAAAAGGACCTATTAATTCAAAACATACTAGACCTATTGAGTTTAAAGCGCCTGGCGTTGTTATGAGAAAACCTGTTGATACACCTTTACAAACAGGTTTAAAAGCTATTGATACAATGATTCCAATCGGAAGAGGGCAAAGAGAATTAATAATTGGAGATAGACAAACTGGTAAAACAGCTATTGCAATTGATACAATTATTAATCAAAAAGGTAAAGGTGTTTATTGTATTTATGTTGCTATAGGACAAAAATCATCATCTGTTGCAAGAACTGTTGCAAAATTAGAAGAATATGGTGCAATGGAATATACTACTGTTGTTGTTGCTAGTGCTAGTGATCCCGCATCATTATTATACTTAGCCCCATATGCAGGTGCTGCTATGGGTGAATATTTCATGTTTAATGGAAAAGACGCTTTGGTTATATATGATGATTTATCTAAACATGCAGCAGCATATAGAGAACTTTCTCTTTTATTAAGAAGACCACCAGGACGTGAAGCATATCCAGGTGATGTATTTTATTTACACTCAAGATTATTAGAAAGAGCTGCAAGATTAAATGAAAATTATGGCGGTGGTTCATTAACAGCATTACCAATAATCGAAACTCAAGCTAATGACGTTTCTGCTTATATTCCAACTAATGTTATTTCTATTACTGATGGACAAATTTATCTTGAACCATCTTTATTCTATGCAGGCCAAAGACCTGCTGTTAATGTTGGTTTGTCTGTTTCAAGGGTTGGTGGTGCTGCTCAAATAAAAGCTATGAAACAAGTTGCAGGTAGTTTAAGACTTGACTTAGCTCAATATAGGGAATTAGAAGCATTTGCTCAATTCGCCACAGAATTAGATGAATCTACTAGGAAACAATTAATTAGAGGTGAAAAATTATCTGAACTACTAAAACAAGGTCAATATGTTCCAATGGAAGTTGAAGATCAAGTGGCTATAGTTTTTGCAGGTGTAAATGGATATTTAGATGATATTCCAACATTAAGTATTAGCAAGTTTGAAAAAGAATTCTTACAATATTTAAAATCAAATAAACCATCTATATTAGAATCAATTAAAACAAAGAAAAAAATTGATGAAGAATTAGATAAGGAGCTTAGAAAAGCTATTGAAGACTTTAAAACAGCTTTTCAAGCTTAAGGTGGTGACATCTTATGAGCCGTGGAAAACTTAGAATTCTTAAACAAAGAAGAGCTTCCACACAGTCTACAATGAAAATTACAAAAGCTATGGAAATGGTTGCAGCCGCTAAAGCTAACAAAGTAGTCAAAGAAGTTAAGGCTTTAAAAGACTATGCTTTATACGCTGAAAAAATAATTAAAAAAATTACGCCAGTTGAAGATAGTATATATATTTCAAATAAAAAAGGAACATTAATAGTAGTTATTACTCCAGACATGGGATTATGTGGTGCTTTTCCTATGGAATTATCAAAAACAGCTATTAAACTCGCTGAAAAAACAGAAGATTTTGTAGGATTTTATAATATAGGTTCAAAAGGAGAAATAGAACTTAAACAAACTAACAAATTACTATTATCTCGAACAAAATTATATGATGTACCTAGCCAAGAAAATGCTGAATATATTTTAGATGATATTTTGGATATTATTGAAAATAAAAATATTGGTAAAGTTAAAGTAGTGTATGGCGCATTTAAAAATGCTCTTGTTCAAAAGCCTGAAGTAATAGATTTATTACCTATACAATTTGAAGGTTCTTTAGATCCTCGATTTGAATATGAACCTGACTCTAAAGAATTGTTTGAAGAAGCTGCATATCTTTATTTATTATCAAAAATATACTTAATTATATATGAAAATAAAATTAGTGAATTATACGCTAGAAAAAATGCAATGCATAATGCCACTGATAATGCTAAAAACCTTATTGAAAAGTTTACACTTGCATATAATAAGGCTAGACAAGCTTCTATTACACAAGAATTAATTGAAATAGTTAATGGTGCTCAAGCATTGCAGGAAGAATAATATTGGGGGTGTAAGAAGTGGAAAAAAATGTTGGAAAACTAGTAAGTATTATAGGCCCCGTTGTGGATGTTAAATTTGAATCTGGAAAATTACCAGAGGTATACAATGCACTTGAAGTAATTAATCCATATACAAATAAAAAATTAATTTTAGAAGTAGAACAATTAATAGGAGATAATACTGTTAGATGTGTTGCTTTAGACTCCACTGATGGTTTAAAAAGAGGCCTTGAAGTTATAGATACTGGAGCACCTATTAAAGTTCCTGTAGGAGATATTACATTAGGAAGAATGTTTAATTTGTTAGGTGATCCAATTGACGAAAGAGGCGATGTTGATGCAAAAGAATATTGGCCTATTCATAGGGAACCACCTTCACTAAATGATCAATCGACAGAAATTGAAATATTAGAAACAGGTATCAAGGTTATCGACTTATTAGCTCCATTCCCAAAAGGAGGTAAAATAGGTTTCTTTGGTGGAGCTGGAGTTGGTAAAACAGTTCTAGTTATGGAACTTATTAGAAACATTGCTATTGAACATAAAGGTTTATCTTTATTTGCAGGTGTTGGAGAAAGAACTAGAGAAGGTAATGACTTATGGTTAGAAATGCAAGAGTCAGGCGTTTTACCAAATACTGCTTTAGTATTTGGTCAAATGAATGAACCACCAGGAGCAAGATTTAGAATTGCTTTAACTGCATTAACCATGGCTGAATATTTTAGAGATGTTCAAAAGAAAGATGTTTTATTATTCATTGATAACATTTTTAGATTTGTTCAAGCTGGTTCAGAGGTTTCTGCTCTTTTAGGACGTATGCCATCTGCTGTTGGTTATCAACCTACATTAGCTACAGATGTTGGGCAATTACAAGAAAGGATTACATCTACAAAAGATGGTTCTATCACATCAGTTCAAGCAGTTTACGTTCCAGCAGATGATATCACTGACCCTGCTCCTGCAACAACATTCTCACATTTGGAAGCAACTATAGTTCTTTCAAGACAAATTGCAGAGTTAGGGCTTTATCCAGCAGTTGATCCATTAGATTCTACATCAAAAGTATTGGATCCAGCTGTTTTAGGTGAAGAACATTATAGAGTAGCTAGAGGAGTTCAACAAGTATTACAAAGATACAAAGATTTACAAGATATTATTGCTATTTTAGGTATAGAAGAATTATCAGAAGAAGATAAATTAACCGTTCAAAGAGCTAGAAAAATACAAAGATTCTTAACTCAACCTTTCTTTGTTGCTGAAAAATTCTCTGGTATAGACGGACAATATGTAAAGGTTGAAGACACTGTAAAAGGATTTAAAGAAATATTAGAAGGTAAATATGATCATATTCCTGAACAAGCATTCTATATGGTTGGTACAATTGAACAAGCTTTAGAAAAGGCAAAGAAAATGGGAATTAACGTTTAAGGAGGGGGTATATAATGTTTGATTTAAAAATAGTAACCCCCAAAGGAGTAAAAGCTGAAATAAAAGCTAAATATGCAGAATTTACTACTATTGAAGGTGGTATGGGAGTTTTAACAAACAGACTCCCCATCGTTGCAAAATTAAAAGTGGCTCCTTTAAAAATAAGAACTGAAGATGATAAAGAAGAGCTTTTTGCAGTACATGGTGGAATATTAGAAATGGATGGACAGGAAATGATAGTTTTAACAACTGCTGCAGAAAGACCAGAAGAAATAGATGTAGAAACAGCAATGAAAGCTATAGAAGCAGCAAAAGAAAAGTTAAATCATGCAGCTAATAGAGCAGAAAAAGCAAAAGCTCAAGCGGAAATAGAAAAAAATATGGTAAGAATATCAATAGTAAAAAAATAAGGAAGGTTTTTGCCTTCCTTATTTTATTTTACAAACAATCTTTAAATAAATCTAAAAATTAACAATAAAAATATATCACTTGATATAATAAAAGCGTAAATTTATTAGATTTACGAAAAGATAAATTTACCATAAATTTACGTTAATGTTGTTGATTTTTTTTTTTTTTTTTTTGATAGAATTATTGTAAATTGAATAAGTGAAAAAAATCTTTTAATTGTGTTTAATATAATAGAAAATATAAATCATTGAAAAATTTGTAAATTATTAAGTTATAAAATTCACAATATATATTCTTAATAATAATAGAATTAAAATTTTTAATCTATAAAATTTGATATATCTACGTAGATATCATACTGAACTTCAAATATCCAGCCGGCTGATACTTAACACTATTAAAAGGGGATGGTAATATTATAAATTATAATGATTTTCATATCTTTGAAAAATTAAACGAAAAAATAATTTTTTTTCCAGAAAGTTTATCCTGTTATAAGTTAGATGAAGATGCATATAACCTTTTAAGGAAATACAAAGGAGAAGAAGATATAACCTTACCAACAGAATTAAAAGAATTTATAGAAAATAACATAATAAACACTGCGAAATCCATTGATAAGAAAAAAATTTTTTATGATAATATTAATTTTAATACTTTAGTATTAAATGTAGCTCAAGAATGTAATATGAAATGTATTTATTGTTTTGCTGATAATGGGACATATGGGAATACATCTATAATGAAATTTGAAACTGTAAAATTAGCATTAGAAAAATTATATAATAATAGATTTGATCAATTATCTATATCCTTTTTTGGTGGAGAACCATTATTAAATTTTAAACTTATAAAAGAAGTTGTCGAATATATAGAAAAAAATTTTAATCAAAAGCCTGCTTACAATATAACAACAAATGGAACGCTGTTAAACGAAGAAATAGTAAAATTTATGAAAAAGCATAATTTTAAAGTAATGATAAGTATTGATGGAAATGAAAAGGAAAATAACCTATTAAGACCTTTGAAAAATAACGAAAATTCTTTTAGAAAAACAGTAAATGGAATAAAGTTGTTGGAAAAATATGAAATCGAATATTTCACAAGAATAACAGTTACAAAATTTAATCAAGAATTTGATGATTTTTGGAGCGAATATAATTTTAAAAACGTAGTTCGCGCATTTGTAGCTCCAGAAGATTATACATTATTACCTGATTTGAAAAAATACGATAAAAAAATAGAATCGTATGTTTCTGGAGAAGATAAAACAATTTCAGAAATAATATTATCTTCAATAAAAGTTAGAAAAAATAGGATTAAAAATAAAAAAACATTAAAAATAAATTGTTTGGGTGGAGCAAGAGAAGTATCTCTTTCTGCCAGTGGAGATTTGTATATGTGTCATCGCGCAACAGGAATTGAAAAATATTATATAGGAAATATTTTTAAAAATACACATGAAGAAATAATAGAATCAGCATATAATTTGTTTAATAAAATAATGATAGGTATTAAGAATGAAAAATGTAAGAAATGTTGGGCAAAAAATTTATGTGGTGGGGGTTGTCATTTAAAAAACGATCTACTGTATAGTGTAAACTAAAAGTACCCCATGAATAAAATTGAAAAATGGTCCACTGAGGAAGAAAAAATGATATACTCTTCTCAAATAAAGAG